>JBFXEX010000008.1:0-71223 GCA_050179645.1 Xanthobacteraceae bacterium
CCCACATCCTGGTGACCGAGAAACTACAGACCGCGCAGCACCCGAAATGCAACAACACCAACGCACGCTCGATGGAGCATTTCCGCCGGCTCGGCATCGCCAATGAGTTGCGCTCCGAAAGCCTGCCACCCGACGTCGAGCGCGCCTCGGCCTATTGCACGCGCTTCTGCGGCCATGAGTTCGGCCGGCTGCCGCGGCCCTATTCGGACTGGCCGACGCCGGAGATTCCCAACACCGTCTCGCAGATCGTGCTCGAACGTGTGCTGCGCCGCTGCGCCGAAAGTCGGCCCGGTGCGGAGGTGCATTTCGGCCGGCGCCTGACCTCGTTCGCCGCGCATGACGACCATGTCGTCACCGAGATCGAGGATACGCAGAGCGGCGCACGCTCGCGCATCAAGGCGCGCTATCTCCTGGGCATCGACGGCGCCGGCAGCATGGTGCGCAGATCGCTCGGCATCGGCATGACCGGCGAAGACGGCACGACGCATCGCGCTTTCATGGGCGGCACCATGATGTCGTTCTACATCCGCTCGCCGTCACTGATCGCCGCAAGCGGCCGTCCGCCAACCAACATGACCTGGATCATCAACCCCGACATGCGCGGCATGATGTATTCCCAGGATGGGCGCGAGACCTGGGTGGTGCATTACCAGGTGCCGGCCGGCACCGACTGGCAGCGAGTCGACGGCCGCGCCGTGATCGCCGCCATGATCGGCGCCGACATTCCGTTCGAGATCATTTCCGGCGGCCCCTGGACCGGCGGGCTCGCGCTCGTCGCCGAGCACTATCGGTCGGGTGCGGTCTTTCTCGCCGGCGATGCCGCGCACCTGTTCACGCCGCTCGGCGGTCTCGGCATGAACACCGGGATTGGCGACGTGATGAATCTCGGCTGGAAGCTCGCCGCCGTCCACCAGGGCTGGGCGGGACCGAAGCTGCTCGACAGCTACGAGATCGAGCGGCGGCCGATGGGCGTGCGCAACGTCCAGCTCGGCGTGAGTTGCACGCGCGTGATGGACGGCTGGAAGCTGTGGCCCGGCTTCGAGGACGACAGCCCGGCGGCCGACGCCGCGCGCAAGGCATTCGGCGCGCGCATCATCGAAGAGGACCGGGCGCAATATCTCACCGTCGGCATCCAGCTCGGCGAGCGCTACGAGGATTCGCCGATCGTGTGCGCGGACGGCACGGCCGCACCGTCCGACACCTGGGACAGTTACACGCCGGTGGATCGGCCGGGCGCCCGCGCGCCCCATTTCTGGCTGGCGCAAGGGCACGCGGCCTTCGACGAATTCGGGCCTGGCTTTGCGTTGCTCGACTTCGGTGCGCCCGACGGTGCCTCCGCTATCGAAGCGGCGGCGCACGCGCGCAGCGTGCCGCTGAAGGCGCTGCGGCCCGAACCCCCCGCAGGACTGTATCGCAGCAAACTTGTGCTGATCCGGCCCGACCAACACATCGCCTGGCATGGTGACGTCGCCGCCGATCCGTTCGCGATCATCGACCGTGCGCGCGGCGCGTAGGCTCGGCCAGCGGCGCGGAATTTCGACGCAGAGGTACCGAGAAACCGGTCTCGCCTTCTCGCTACGCGCGGGCGACACTAAGCGTCGTATGAATTCAGCGCCAAAGTGCTATCGATGAACGGCATTGTCCTCGCCCTAAGACCGATTTGCTTTTAAGGGAGATTCAAATGCCGGTACACGTCGCTGTTCATCGCCTCAAAGATTTTGATGAGTGGATCAAAGTCTTCAAGGCGAACCCTCCGCCGCCCGTCGGCCGGTGGCGGCTGCTGCGCGGAATCGAGGATCGCAACCGCGTCCATGTCGTCGCGGAAATGGAGGCGTCGGAAGTCAAGGGCGTGAAGGAATTTCTGGTTTCGCCGCAGATGCGGGATGTTTTTCAGCGTGTGAACGCCATGTCGACGGCGCCGGTCGAATTCCTTTGGCTCGAGGATTTTACCCCTTAGGCATTTCGCACGGCCGAAGGCCTTGCCTGCGTCTGCGTATGCTCTCGCAGCGAGGACGGGGCTCGCCCGCACCGACAGGCGGCCGAGAGGCTGGGTCAAGCAAAGCGAGCCCAGATCGTGGGTTTCGCTCAGAATCTCGCGTACCCCGACGAATGCAGACGGTGCACGGGCACCCTGGACACAAGAGCTGAAAACTCCCACATCGCGGAGGTGGCAGGTGCGACCGAGATGGCCGAACAACGCTTGGAGCGGCGGCTTAGCGCCATTCTGGCGGCTGACATCGCCGGCTATAGCGCGCTGATGGGCGCCGACGAGGCGCGCACGGTGCGCGATCTCAAGGGACACCAGGCCGTCGTGCTGCCGATGATCGGCGAGTTCGCCGGACGCATCATCGATACCGCGGGCGACGGCATTCTCGCCGAATTTCCGAGCGTGGTGAACGCGGTCGAGTGCGCGGTCGCCATCCAGACCGCAATGGCGGAGCGCAACGCCACGGTCGAGCCTGCGCGCCGCATGCAGTTCCGCGTCGGCATCAATTTCGGCGACGTGGTGCACGATGACGTCCGCATCTATGGCGACGGGATCAACGTGGCCGCGCGGCTGGAGGGCATCGCCGAGGCGGGCGGCATCTGCATTTCGAGCAAGGTCCACGACGAGATCGACGGCAGGCTCGTTGTCGCCTGCGAGGATATCGGCGAACAGCAGCTCAAGAACATCGCCCGCCCGGTGCGCGCCTACCGGATACGACTCAATGGCGCGTCCCCGGCCGCGCCGCCGGCGCCGGCGTTGCCCGACAGACCGTCGATCGCGGTCCTGCCGTTTGCGAACATGAGCGGCGATCCGGAGCAGGAGTACTTCGCCGACGGCATGACCGAGGACCTGATCACCGACCTGTCGAAAATCTCGGCGCTGTTCGTGATCGCGCGCAATTCGTCGTTCGCCTACAAGGGCCGGTCGGTAAAAGTGCAGGAGATCGGTCGCGACCTCGGGGTGCGCTTCGTCCTCGAAGGCAGCATCCGCAAGGCCGGCAACCGGGTGCGGATCACCGCGCAGTTGATCGATGCCGGCAGCGGTGGGCACCTCTGGGCCGAGCGATTCGACCGCGAATTGACCGACATCTTTGCGACGCAAGACGAGGTGATCGCGAAGATCGTCGGCGTGCTGGCGGTCACGCTGACGCAGGGCGAAGAGCAGCGGCTGCGCCGACACAGTACCGAGAACGTCGAGGCCTACCAGTTCTGGCTGCGCGGACGCGAACTGCTCATCCGCGGCTCCCGCGAGGCGGTCGCCGAGGCCTGCACGATGTACCGCCGGGCGATCGAGCTCGACGTGAATTTCCCGGCGCCCCATGTCGGCCTGGCGCTGGCCGAAATTGCGAACTACGTCAGCGACTGGGCGGCGGAGCCGGAACAGGCGCTCGACGACGCGGAGCGATGGGCACGCCGCGCGCTGGAACTGAACGATCAGGAGCCGGTGAGCCATATGGCGCTCGGCACCGTGCTGCTCTGGCGGCGCGATCACGCCGGCGCGCTCGCCGAGTTTCGCCGCATGACCGAGCTCAATCCCAACTTTGCCCAGGGCTATGGCTCGATGGGACTGGCGCAGATGTATGCCGGTGAACCGGACGAGGCGCTGAAATCGATCGCCACCGCGATGCGGCTCGACCCGCTCTATCCCTCCATGGTCCTGCACTTCCGGGCACAGGCCTACTTCAGCCTAGGAAATTACGAAGCTGCCGCCCGCCACCTCGTCGAGCGCATCGCCCGAGCGCCCGGTACCGACGCGAGCCGTATGCTGCTGGCGTCCTGCTACGGCCATCTCGGCCGCATCGAGGATGCGAAGGCCGCATGGGCAGGGCTTCTTGAGGTCAATCCAAACTTCTCGATGACGCAGCGCGCGCGGGTGCTGCCCTACAAGAACCCCGGCGACTTTCAGCGCATCGTCGACGGCCTCGCCAAGGCCGGATTGCCCTAGCGGCGGCCGCGCGCCAAGCAGGTCTTGTCTTGCCCGAGGGCGAAGCCGAGCACCCCGCCGGCGCCGCAAAATTTCGCATAACCCTCAGAACAGGCTTCACAATTCCGTCATGCTGGCCTATAGACTAGGCGGTGTAGAATCGCTAGGAAAGGAGCCGAGGAGCAGAACCTTGAACGTGCATGTTTCTCCCAGCGGCTTTCCTGCGCTCGTGCTCAACGCGGACTTCCGTCCGCTCAGCTACTACCCTTTGTCGCTCTGGTCCTGGCAGGACGCCATCAAGGCGGTTTTCCTCGAGCGCGTGAACATCGTCGCCAATTACGACCGCGCGGTGCACAGCCCGAGCCTGGAAATCAAGCTGCCGAGCGTGGTATCGCTGAAAACCTACGTGAAGCCCGCGACGCAGCCAGCCTTCACCCGCTTCAATGTGTTCCTGCGCGACCGCTTCAGCTGCCAATATTGCGGCTCGCACGACGATCTGACGTTCGACCACCTGCTGCCGCGTTCGCGCGGCGGCCACACCACCTGGGACAACGTCGTCGCCGCCTGCTCGCCCTGCAATTTGCGCAAGGGCAACCTGACGATGAACGAAGCGCGGATGTGGCCGGCGCAGATGCCGTTCCAGCCGACGGTGAACCACTTGCACCGCAACGGCCGGCGCTTCCCGCCGAACTACCTGCACGACAGCTGGCTCGACTATCTCTATTGGGATACCGAGCTCGATCCGTGATCGGCTGATCGCACTTCAATCAGCACAGACCCTGTTTACCCTCCCCTGGAGGGGGGAGGGTCGGCGATGTGCGCGAAGCGCACGAGTCGGGGTGGGGTGAACATTCCTGCACGTTGAAAACACCGCACCCCGCCTCGCTTCGCTCGGCGACCCTCCCCCTCCAGGGGAGGGTGAAGAAAGGCACGGCTGCGGTGCGTTGACGCCGGGGCGAGACATTCACTCGCCGGGCGTCTAACCTCCGTGCAACGAAGATCCACAACCAACTACTGCCTGGGAAACGCTCGCATGTTGAAGTTCCTCACCGTCCTCGCGGCGGGCATCGCCTTGCTCGCGTCCGCCTCGGCACAGACCGACCTCGCGGCGAGCTATCCGAACCGCACCGTCAAGATCGTGGTCTCGGCCCCGCCGGGCGGCGGCGTCGACATCGTGGCGCGGGTGGTGGCCGACCGGCTGAGCAAGCTGTTGGGGCAGCCGTTCGTGATCGAAAACCGCCCGGGCGCCGGCGGCAATGTCGGGTCGGAGGCGGTCGCGAATGCCGAGCCCGACGGCTATACGCTGCTCGCCGCGCAGCCGGCGCCGCTCACCACCAACGTGGTGATGTATCCAAAGCTGAACTTCGACCCGGCGGCGTTCGAGCCGCTGGCGATCATGACGCGGATCCCCAATACGATGGTGGTCCGCACGACGCTGCCGGCCAAGACCGTCAAGGAGTTCGTCGCCTACGCGCGCGACAACCCCGGCAAGATCAATTTCGGCTCGCAGGGCGTCGGTACCACGCCACACCTGACCGGCGAACTGTTCGCCCGCCTGAGCGGCACGAAACTCACCCACGTGCCCTACCGCGGCACCGCCCAGGCGGTGAACGACCTGATCGCGGGGCATCTCGACGTTCTGTTCTTCCAGCTCGATTCGGTGCGCGGGCAGGTGGAGGCGAACCGGGCCCGGATGCTGGCGGTGACGACGGACGAGCGGGTCGCGGCCATGCCGGAGGTTCCGACCATGGCGGAAGCCGGCGTGCCCGGGCTTCGCTCCAACACCTGGAACGCCCTGATGGCGCCGCCGAAGACGCCGGCGGCGATCACCGCCAAGCTCAACCGGGCGATCAACGAGATCCTGAAATCGCCCGAAACCGTCGAGCACCTGCGCGGGATGAACATGATTCCGGTGGGCGGCACGCCCGGCGAGATTCGCGCCTTCATCGCCGAGGAAACGGCGCGCTGGGGCGACGTCATCCGGGCCGCCGGTATCAAGGCGAAGTAACGCTCGATCCCGAAAAGTTACGGGGGCTTTTCGGATCGGATCATGCGCTAACGAGCGCGCCGCTCCATCGCGACGCCCCAGATCGCGACCGCGGCGAGCGCGGCCGAGATCAGCGCGTTGTAGCCGGCGAGCGAGAGGCCGAGAAACCGCCAGGCCGCCTCGTCGCAGCGCACGACGCTCATCTTCTCCAGGGTGCTGGCAAGGTTGCCCGCGGTGCCGAGGTTTTCGAGCGCGCCCGAACAGTCGGTCGGCCCCTGCCACCACTTCCACTCGACGCCCGAGTGATAGATTCCGAGATACGTGTTCCACAGCATGCCGGCGGCGATCACCACAAGGGCGGCGGTCAAGACCTTGCGCGACGCGCCCACCTGGTCGCCGAGCAGCACCATCACGGCGAGCGGGATCGCAAAATAGTACGCGTACCGCTGTTCGAGGCAGAGCGGGCACGGCTTGAGCGCGAGCACATACTCGAAGAACCACGCCCCCAGGATGGTCGCTGCGCCGACTGTGGCGATCGCCATCGCGGCCGCGGCCAGCGGCCGGGTTCCGACCATGCTGATCATCTGCTCGGACATCGCAATGCTCGGCTTGCTCCGTTCGGCTTGGGCGGTGCTGGCGCACCGGTCTTGCTGGCGCCATATATGGCAGGAAAGACGGCAATGGTAAGGGCGTTGACCGGCCGGGCGCCGCCGGTATGATCCGCCCCCGTAAGCCCCTGTGGCGGAATTGGTAGACGCGCCAGACTCAAAATCTGGTGGTGGCAACACCGTGCTGGTTCGATTCCGGCCAGGGGCACCAACAACTCACCGCCGCTCGTTGCCCGCTGCCGTCTCGTGGCCCGCTCCCGCCACAGGAAAACCCGGATCGGCCGCGATGGCTTGCCGTTGTCGGGATGATACCGTGCGGGCCGCCCGCACCGGGACTGCGCGAGCGTCATGAACGGCTCACTCCTTCGTCTTGTGCGCGGCCTGCTCCGCTTCAGCCGCCGGCGCGGCCTGCAACTGGCGCCGGCCTGTGTGGCAATCGTGCTCGTCGCATCAACCGCTGCTGGTTCCCTCTTCCCGGTCGCCGGACCGGCCCATGCCCAGCGCCCGGAAGCATCGCCAAGTCCTCGCGCGGCCCAGGACGCCACGGAGCGGCGCGCGCTGCGGCTGCGGGCGGTGCGCAACTGGGGCTACTGGCTGAGTTCGTTCGATATCGCCGAGGTGCTCGACGCACCGCACGACCTGATGGTGGTCGACAACGGCATCTCGGCCAATCACCGCTTCCTGCGCGAACGCTCGGCCGAGGAGGTTGTGCGCATGAAGCGGCGGCCGGACGGCAGCGCGCGCATCCTGCTCGCCTATCTGTCGATCGGCGAAGCCGAGCGGTACCGCCCCTACTGGCGGCCGGAATGGTACGACAAGACCAAGAAGCCCGCCTGGCTCGGCGACGTGAACCCGGACTGGGACGGCAACTACTTCGTCCAGTACTGGCAGCCGGCCTGGCAGAAGCTGATCTTCGGCAGCCCGGAGAGCTACCTCGACACCATCATGGCGCAGGGCTTCGACGGCGTTTACCTCGACCGCGCCGACGCATTCCTCAACTGGGAAAAAACCCGGCCGACCGCGGAAGCCGACATGGCGGACTTCCTGCGGCGGCTGACGGACCATGCGCGCCAGCGCAATCCCGATTTCCTGGTCGTGATGCAGAACGCCGAAGAACTGCTCGACCAACCGCAGGTGCTGGACGGCATCGACGGCATCGCCAAGGAGGACCTGTTCTTCGGAGTCGACCGGCCCGGAGCGGCGAACAATCCGAGCGACGTGGCGTTTTCGCTGAAGCAGTTGCGGATGGCGCGCGACGCCGGACGCAAGGTTCTGGTGGTCGAGTATCTGAGCGATCCGGTCAAATTGGCCGCAACCGCGAAGCGCATCGTTGACAATAGGTTTGTGCCGTACTTCGCGCCGCGGCTGCTGAACTGCCTCAATCCGCCCGCCGTGCCGCTCCCTGCCCTGCCGCTTCCCTGCCGTTAGCGCCACTGCGTCAGAAGCGCCGCCACACGACGGTGGCCGCGGTCGCGGTCATTGTTGTTACGCCCTCTGCCCTTGCGGGAGAGGGCAGTACCGACATCTCAGCATCCTCGGATGGGTGAGGGGTAATCGCACGACGCCCCCTCACCCATCCTTTGTGTTGAACCGCTGCGTCTGCCCTCTCCCGCGAGGGGAGAGGGCACGAGCACAGCGGCCCTCGACTCCGCCACAATATTTCTGACGCAGTAAGTGTTAGGGCTGTTACCTCGTGTCACTTGGCACGACGGCACGATCGTGCTCTCTCGCCGTATCCGAGCCCCGAAACGAGTCGCCAATGTCGCCCCTTGGCCTGCCGACGGTCACCCTGCCGGAGCCGGAGACCGTCGACCTCACCAAGCTCTATGACGTGCTGATCGTCGGCTCGGGGGCCGCCGGCGGCATGGCGGCACAAGTGCTCACCGCCCACGGCCTCGACGTGCTGATGCTGGAAGCCGGCCGGCAGGTTGACTTCGACGAAGAGGTCCGCTCGATGGAGTGGCCCTATCACCATCCGCGCCGCGGCAAGCTGCCGCCCGACACCTACGTGCTCGACGAAGCCGACTACAAGAAGCTCAAGCCGCCCTATGCGCAGAGCCTCGGCCGCTACACCAACGTGATGAACTGGCAGCAACTCGGCGAAGGCCCGGACTACACCAAGAAATTCTTCGTCAACGAGAAGGACCATCCCTACACCGGCACCAACTTCTCGTGGGTGCGCTCGCGCGCGCTCGGCGGCAAGACCAACGTTTGGGGGCGTTTGGCGCTGCGGCTGTCCGATTACGACTTCAAGGCGGCGAGCCGCGACGGCTATGGCGACGACTGGCCGATCGAGTACGCCGACGTGGCACCGTATTACGACCGGGTCGACCGTTATCTCGGCATCTCCGGGGTGACCGAGAACCTGCCGTGGCTTCCCGACTCGATCTATCAGCGGCCGATCAAGTTCAATCCGGCCGAGACCCACATGCGCGGCGCGCTGGCGCAGAAGAAGGGCTGGGTGGTCACGCCGTTCCGGCTCGGCGTCACCACCGACGGGCTGTCGCACAACAAGTACCGCTCGCGCTGCTACGGCCGCGGCGCCTGCTTCCGCCGCGTCGGCGGCTGCGACATCCACGCGGCATTCGATTCGCCGACCGGACTGATCTATCCGGCCTGGGACACCGGCCACCTCGCGGTGCGCACCAACGCGACGGTGCACGAGGTACTGATGGACCCACAGACCGGCAGGGCGCGCGGCGTAGCGTTCATCGACACGGCGACGCGCAAGTCCTACGAGGCCAAGGCGCGGGTCGTCGTGCTCGCGGCCTCGACGCTGGAATCGACCCGCATCCTGCTGCTGTCGAAATCGCGGCAGCACCCGCGGGGGCTCGCCAATTATTCCGGCCATCTCGGACACAATCTCTGCGAACACGTGCTCGGTCCGCGCGTGCACGGCATCTACAAGGACCGCATCGGCAAGGCGCGCAGCAACGACGACGGCCGCCCCGGCGGCTTCTACATTCCGCGCTTCCGCAACCTCGACGACAAGTCCAAGGGCAAGGACTTCATCCGCGGCTACGGCCTCGAAGGCTCGAGCGGCCAGGAGATGTTCCCCGAGGACGCGATGAAGCTCAACGGCTACGGCAAGGACTACAAGAAGAAGGTGCGCGATTACGCCGGCGCATTCATCTACATGTACGGGCTCGGCGAGGTGCTGCCGCGCTACGAGAATAGGGTCGAACTCGATTCAAAGACGAAGGACACCTTCGGCATCCCGGTGCTGCGCTTCCACTACAAGTACGGCGACAACGAAAAGAAAATGTGCGCCGACATGACCGTGGCCATGCAGGAAGCCTTTGCGGCGTCAGGCTTCGAGATCACGCGCGTCGATCCCGATCCGCTGACCGAAGGCTCCTCGGTGCACGAGGTCGGCACCGCGCGCATGGGCCATGACCCCAAGACGTCGGTGCTCAATTCGTTCCAGCAGGCGCATGACGTCAAGAACCTGTTCGTGGTGGACGGCGCGGGCTTCGTCTCCGCGGCCTGCCAGAATCCGACCTGGACCATCATGGCGCTGTGCTGGCGAAGCTGCGATTATCTGGTCGAAGAGCTGAAGCGGGGGCACCTGTGATGCCGGAACGGAACGCATGAGCGCCGACCATCCGATCACGCGCCGGCAGGCGATCCTGTCGGGCAGCGCCGCAGTTGCGGCCGCGGCATTGCCGGACGGCGCGTTGGCGCAGGTCAAAAAAGTCGCGCAGCCGGCGCTGCCGGCGGGCAAATTCCTTTCCGCCCGCGACCTTGCGATCCTCGACGAGGTGGCCGAACTGATCATTCCGGCGGATGCGCAATCGGGCGGCGCCAAGGCGGCGAAATGCGCGCTCTTCATCGATGCGCGGCTCGCCGAGAGCATCGATCCAGTCTGGCGTCAAAGCTGGAAGGAAGACCTGCGCGAAATCGACGAAGTGTCGGCGCAGATGTTCGGCCGCGGATTTCTCGAGACCTCGCCGGCCGAACGGATCAAGCTGATGGACCGGATGTCGCGCAACGAAAACAAGAAGCCGCTCGAAGACATCAACTATGCGTTCGGCACCATCAAGTGGTGGGTGGCGGAGGCCTACTACACGTCGCAGCTCGGCATCCACGACGAGCTAGAGTACCAGGGCAACATCTACATCGACGAATTTGCCGGCGACGACGTCACGCCGATCGACCGGACGTAGCTTACCGCGGAACAACATCATGGCCGAGAGCGAGATCGACGCCGTCCGCGCGCTCTTGAGCGCGAAGGCGCGGCCGGTCGGATGGGCCGAGCGGCGCGCCCGCATCGACGAGGTCGGCTCGGTCTGGCCGGTGGCGGACGACGTGCAGCTTGAAGCCGTCGACCTCGACGGCGTGCCGGGCGAATGGTCGATCGTACCGGGCAGCGATGCCTCGCGGGTGCTGATGTTCTTTCACGGCGGCGGCTACTGCTCCGGATCGGTCGTGAGCCATCGCCGCATGGTGACCGAGGCCGGCCGCGCCGCCGGCATGCGCACGCTCGCAGTCGCCTACCGGCTCGCGCCTGAGCATCCGTTCCCGGCGGCGATCGAAGACGCGCTCACGGCCTGGCGTTGTCTCGGCAAGCTCGGCATCGCGCCGGAGCACACCGCGGTCGGCGGCGACAGCGCCGGAGGCGGACTGACGCTCGCGCTGACCATGGCACTTCGCGACGCTAAACAGGCCTTGCCGGGATGCCTCTGGCTGGCGTCGCCCTGGACCGATCTGACGATGTCGGGCGACACGCTTGCCTCCAAGGATGCGGTCGACCCTCTCATTCACAAACCCTATCTGGAAGAACTGCGCGACGCCTACCTGCCGCCCGGCATCGATCGGCGCCACCCGCGAGTCTCACCGCTGTTCGCCGATCTGCATGGCCTGCCGCCGACACTGATCCAGGTCGGCTCGTGCGAGACGCTGCTCGCTGATTCCACCCGACTAGCCACCGCTGCCGGCGCGGCCGACGTGCCGGTGACGCTGGAGATTTGGCCGCACATGATCCATGCATGGCCGATGTGGAACGCCAGGCTCGAGCCGGGCCGCCGCGCGCTGGTAAACGCCGGCGCATTCATCCGGCAGCATCTTTGACCCCAGTTGCGGCCGCGCAATCGCGTGCGGCCACGCATGGCATCCCGGCCGGACCGGCGCTGGTCAGCGGCCGATTTCTTCGCTAAACCATTGACAATAGAGGGGAAGCACCATGGACGAGGAACGCCTTCAGCGCGGCAGGCAGATCCGCGAGCAGGTCCTGGGCGCGGCACATACGGCCCGCGGCGCCCGGAACCGCACAGCGTTCAACGCAGAATTCCAGGACTTCCTGATGGAATATGCCTGGGGCTCGGTATGGGCGCGGCCGGGCCTCGACTTCAAGACCCGCAGCATGATCACCATCGCGACGCTGGTCGGCATGGGCAAGCTCGATGAACTCAAGCTGCACTTCCGCGCCACCGCCAATACCGGGGTGTCCCGCGACGAGGTGAAGGAAATCCTGATGCATTCGGCGATCTATGCCGGCGTCCCGGCGGCGTTCGGCGCATTCCAGGTCGCGGCACAGATCTTCGACGAAATGGATAAAGAAGCCGCGGCGGCGAAAGGCTGAGACTACGATGAAGCTCTCAATGGCTTCGCTGGGCGGCGAACCCGGCACGCGCTATCTCGATCAACTGAAACTTGCCGAACTGCTCGGCTTCCACGCCTTCTTCCACAACGACAAGAAATGGGCCCGCGACGTTTTTGCCCGGCTCGGCGCCGCCACCCAGTGCACCAGCCGGCTCGGGCTTGGCACCAGCGTGATCGATCCATACACGCGCCACGCCGCACTCTTGGCGCAAGCGACCGCCACGCTCGCCGAGATGGCGCCAGGCCGCTTCCGCGTCATCATGGGTTCGGGCAGCCACTTCGAGACGCTGCCGGGTTACGGCAGCCCGAAGCCCGTCGCGGGCCTGCGCGAGGCCACCGACCTGATGCGGCGGTTGTGGCGCGGCGAGAAGGTGACGATCAACGGCGAGGTGGTGAAGTTCAAGGACGGCGCGCTCGACTGGAAGCCGACCGCCGTGCCGCCGCTTTATATCGCCAGCCGCGGCCCGCAGATTCTCAAGCTCGCCGGACAGGTTGCCGACGGCGTGCTGATCGGCAGCTTTGCGACGCCGACCGGCATCGCCTACGCCAAGCAGCATATCCAGGGCGGCCTGGAGGCGTCGAAACGCGACTGGAAGGACATCCGGCTGTGCGCCTGGCTCTATGTGTCGGTGCTGGAGCGCGAGGACGATCCGGTTCCCGAAGGCATCCGCCGCGGCGTGAGCTTCGCGTTCTGGTCAAGCCGCAAGGTGCTGGGCGGGATGGCCCACAAGCTTGCACCCGACATGACGCCGGAGTTCCGCACCTTCGTGCGCGAGGCGCCGCACGAATGGTCAGGCCCGGTCATGGACGAGTTGCGCCGGCTGATTCCGCGCGGGATCATCGACAGCCTTGCGCTGGTCGGCACCGCGCCGCAGATCGTGACCCGGCTTAAGGCGCTCGCCGCTGCGGGCGTGCAGGAAATCGTGATCTGGCCGTTCCCGGCACAGGGGCAGGACACCGAGGATTTCATGTTCAAGCTCGCCAAAGACGTGCTGCCGCATTTCTCCGAGCGGCCGACGCGGGCGGCCTGAGCGGCGGACGGCCGCGGTCATGCCAGTCACTCTCATCGCGATTCCGAACATTCCGAGGTTGCAGCCGGGTGACGATCTCGCTGCGGCGCTGATCGTCGCGTGCGAAGCCGCAGGGCTCGCGCTCGCCGACCAGGACGTTCTTGTCGTCGCGCAGAAGATCGTCTCCAAGACCGAAGGCCGTTATGTTGATCTGGCGACGGTCGAGCCGTCAGAACGCGCGCACAAGCTCGCCGTGGAAGTCGACAAGGATCCGCGCCTGGTCGAGGTGATCCTGCGCGAATCGCGCGACGTGGTGCGCCACCGACCCGGCGTGCTGATCGTCGAGCACCGCCTCGGCTTCATCATGGCGAACGCGGGCGTCGATCGCTCCAACATCGATCCGGCAGCGGGCGAGGAGCCGATGCTGCTGCTGCCGGAAAATCCGGACGCCTCGGCGGCCGCGCTGCGCGACCGCCTTGCCGCGCACTTTCGCTGCTCGCTTGCCGTGATCGTAAGCGACAGCTGGGGCCGAGCCTGGCGGCGCGGCACCGTCGGCGTTGCGCTCGGCGCCGCCGGCCTGCCGGCGCTGCTCGACATGCGCGGCCAGCCGGACCTCTACGGCCGCGCGCTGCGGGTAACGCAAACCGGTTTCGCCGACGAGATTGCCGCCGCCGCCTCGCTGGTGATGGGAGAATCGGACGAGGCGCAGCCGGCCGTCCTGGTGCGCGGCCTAAGCTGGAGCAGTCCCGAAACGCCAGCCGCCAGCCTCGTCCGCCCCGCCGCCGAGGACTTGTTCCGTTGACGAAGAACGTGCCGCCCCGCGTGGTTGCGCTGTCCGGCGGCGTCGGCGGCGCCAAGCTTGCGCTCGGCTTGAGCCGCGTGCTGCCGCCCGGCGAACTGCTTGTGGTCGCCAACACCGGCGACGACTTCGAGCATCTCGGCCTGTCGATCTCGCCCGACATCGATACGCTGATGTACGCGCTCGCCGGGCTCGACGATCGCAAGCGCGGCTGGGGCCGGCGCGACGAGACCTGGAAATTCATGACCGCACTTGCGGCTCTCGGCGGCGAGACCTGGTTTCAGCTTGGCGACGGCGACCTCGCCACCCATGTCGAGCGCACGCGACGGCTGGCAGCGGGCGAAAGCCTGTCGGCCATCACCGCCGACTTCTGCCGCCTGCTCGGCATCGCAACTCGCGTCGTGCCGATGACCGACGACCGGGTGCGCACGCGGGTGCGCACACCGCAAGGCTGGCTCGACTTTCAGGACTATTTCGTGCGCCGGCGCTGCGAGCCGGCGGTGCTTGAGTTGCGTTACGATGGCGCGCGCGATGCGCGCTTGCATCCGGCCGCAGTTGCGGCCTTGCAGGACATCAACTTGCGCGCCGTGATCATTTGCCCCTCCAACCCGTTCATCAGCATCGAGCCGATCCTGTCCGTTCCCGGAATGCGCGAAGCGCTGAAGGCATGTCCCGCATCCGTGGTGGCGGTGTCGCCGATCATCGGCGGCCGCGCCGTCAAAGGGCCGACCGCGAAGATGATGTCCGAGCTCGGGCTTCCCGCGACGGCTGCGGCGGTCGCGCGGCATTATGGCGATCTGCTCGACGGCTACGTGCTCGATCACGCAGATGCGGCATGCGCGGCCGAGCTTGGCATTTCGGCGACGATGGCGCATACGCTGATGCTGACGCTCAAGGATCGAGACCGGTTGGCGCGCGAAGTGCTCGCCGCCGCCGATCGGCTTTCGGAGGCACGGCATGCAAGGCCGCGGTAGGTTCTGCGCCGTAGTGCCGTTCAAGGGGACCGCGCAGGTCAAGCAGCGGCTCGCCGCGGCACTGACGCCGCCGCAACGGCAGGCGCTCGCCCTGGCGATGCTCGGCGATGTGCTGCAAACGCTCTCGGCGGTCGACGAGCTTCGCGGCGTGCTGCTGGTGACCACCGATCCCGAAGCGATCACGCTGGCGGCGCAGTTCGGCGCGGAGGTTTCCTCGGATCACGCCCACGAGGGTCACACCGGCGCGGTGATGGGCGCCGCGAGCCAGTTGGCGGCGGAGGGCGTTGGCCTGATGACGGTGCCGGGCGACATCCCGCTGGTCGCGCCGGACGACATCCGTGAGCTTCTCGACGCACATGCTCCGGCGGCCGGCTTCACCATCGCGCCGGCGCACGACGAACTAGGCTCCAACGCAGTGCTGTGCACGCCGGCGAACGCCGCGCCGCTGCGGTTCGGCGACAACAGCTTCTTTCCGCATCTCGCAGCCGCGAGGGCACACGGCATCGAGCCGCGCGTCGTCCGGCTGCCGCGGATCGCGCTCGACATCGACACGCCCCAGGACCTGACGCAGTTCCTGCTGACGCCGTCGCAGACCCGGTCGCGCGCGCTGCTGGATCGCTGGGGCGTGCGCGCCGCCTGTCAGGAAAGGGCGACCGCATGAGCTGGCGCGCGCTGCTCGACCGGGCCTCGGCCGGCGAAGTGCCATCGCGTAGCGAGGCATTCGCACTGCTCGATTGCGACGATCTCGACACAATGATGACGTCCGCCGCAGCGCTGCGCGATGGGGCCCATGGCGCCAACGTGTCGTATTCGCGCAAGGTGTTCATCCCGCTGACGCAGCTCTGCCGCGACAGCTGCCACTACTGCACCTTCGCGCATCCGCCGCGCCGCGGCAGCGCCGCCTACCTGACGCCGGACGAAGTCCTGTCGATCGCGCGCGCCGGCAAGGCGGCCGGCTGCAAAGAGGCGCTGTTCACGCTCGGCGACAAGCCGGAGCTGCGCTATCGCGCCGCCCGCGACGAGCTCGACCGGCTCGGCCACGACGGCACGATCTCGTATCTCGCAGCCAGCGCCAAACTGGTGTTCGACGAAACCGGACTGCTGCCACACGTCAACGCCGGCGTGATGCCGGTTGAGGACATCGCACGGCTGCGCGAGGTTTCGGTGTCGCAAGGTCTCATGCTGGAGACGGCGGCCGAGCGGCTGGCGCAACGCGGCGGCCCGCATTTCGGCTCGCCCGACAAGGTACCGGGCGTGCGGCTAGCGACCATCGCGGCGGCTGGCGAAGCGGCGGTGCCGTTCACCTCCGGCATTCTGATCGGAATCGGCGAGACGCGGCAGGAGCGCATCGAGGCGCTGCTGGCGCTGCGCGACCTGCACGCGCGGCACGGCCACCTGCAGGAGATCATCGTCCAGAATTTCCGCGCCAAGCCGGGCACGCGGATGGCCCAGCATGCCGAGCCGTCGCTCGACGACCATCTCTGGACCATCGCCGTTGCTCGCATTCTGTTCGGCGCCACGATGAACATCCAGGCGCCGCCCAATCTCGCCGACGGCGCGCTGCCGCGCCTGATCGCGGCCGGCATCAACGACTGGGGTGGCGTGTCGCCGGTCACGCCCGATCACGTCAATCCGGAGCGGCCGTGGCCGGAAATCGCACGGCTCGCCGCAGCGACGGCAGAGGCCGGCAAGGTACTGCTCGAGCGGCTTGCGGTTTATCCTGGCTATGTGAGCGAGACTGCCCGCTGGATCGCGCCGTCCTTGCGGCCGACAACTTTGCGGATGGCCGATGCCGAAGGCTTCGCCCGCACAGAACCATGGACGCCCGGCGCCGCCGTATCGCCGCCGCCGATGCCGGCCATTGGTCCGCGCGCCGGACTGCTGACGCCGATTATCGACCGCGCGATCGCCGGCCGCGATCTGAGCGAAGGCGAAGTGGTTGCGCTGTTTGCGGCGCGCGGGGCGAGCTTCCACGAAGTCTGCTCCGCCGCCGATGCGCTGCGCGCCGCCACTGTGGGCGAGCGCGTGAGCTACGTCGTCACCCGCAACATCAACTACACCAATGTCTGCGCCTACCGCTGCACGTTCTGCGCCTTCTCCAAGGGCAAGACGCACGAGCACCTGCGCGGCCGGCCCTACGACCTGCCGCTGGACGAGATCGTACGCCGTTGTCGCGAAGCATGGGAGCGCGGCGGCACTGAGGTCTGCCTGCAAGGCGGCATTCATCCGAGCTACACCGGCGAGACTTATCTGGCGATCTGCCGCACGATCAAACGTGCGCTTCCGGACCTGCACATCCATGCGTTCTCGCCACTCGAAGTTTCGCAGGGCGCCGCAACGCTGGGGCTGAGCGTTTCTGACTTGCTTGCGGAACTGAAATCGCTCGGGCTCGGCTCGCTGCCCGGCACCGCGGCGGAAATCCTCGACGACGAGGTCCGCGCCGTGATCTGTCCCGACAAGGTGACGACACAGCAATGGCTCGACGTGATCGAGGCGGCGCACCGCCTCGGCTTGCGGACCACCGCGACGATCATGTTCGGACACGTCGACCGCCCGGTGCACTGGGCGCGCCACTTGTTGCACCTGCGCCGGCTGCAGGCGAAGACCGGTGGCTTCACCGAATTCGTCCCCCTGCCGTTCGTGCCGATGGAAGCGCCGATGCAGTTGCGCGGGCAGAGCCGCTTCGGGCCCACCTATCGGGAAGCCGTGCTGATGCACGCCGTCGCGCGTCTCGCACTTCATCCACTGATTCCGAACATCCAAACGTCGTGGGTGAAGATGGGACCGGACGGCGCCGCTGCGTGCCTCAAGGCCGGCGCCAACGACCTCGGCGGCACGCTGATGAACGAGAGCATCACGCGCGCAGCCGGCGCGCAGCATGGCCAGGAGATGTCTCCGGAGGCGATGGAGGCGCTGATTCGCTCGCTCGGCCGCGAGCCCTGGCAGCGCACGACGCTCTACCGCGAAGCGCCAACCGGACAGGTCTCCGCTTCGTTCGGCGCGGCTCCGCTCAGTTCGCCGATCGACACCTCGCCGATCAAGACGCCGCCGGTACGAACACGGGTATCGACAGAGCTTCGTCCAACCGCTCGAATGCGATCCTGACATCGAGCCCGACCGTCAGCCTGGCGTTGTCGACGTCGATCACATTGCTCAGCAGGATCGGCCCCTCGTCGAGTTCGATCAGCGCGACATTGTACGGCACGCGGCCTTCCCAGGCCGGGTGATAGGCGCGCTGGAAGACCACGAACGAGAACACCTTGCCGCGGCCGCTGACCGCCTGCCACTCGGTCTCGGCCGACAGGCACTCCGGGCAGACGATCGCGGCCGGATATCGAAGGTGACCGCACGAGCGGCAGCGCTGCAGCCGCAACTCGCCGCGCGCGCACGCATCCCAGAACGGGCGGTTCACATCGTTGATGGTCGGGCGGATCGGCTCCGACTTGGATGCGTCGCTCATGTCAGTGTCCCAGGATCAAGCAGCTTGCGGTGTTGAGTGTCATGCCGCGGCCAGTGACGAGGCACAGCTCGGCATCTTTGACCTGCCGCTCGCCGCATTCGCCGCGGAGTTGCCGCACGCCCTCGACAATATGCAGCCAGCCCTGCATGTAGGACTCCGACAGATTGCCACCGGCGGTGTTGATCGGCAGTTCGCCGCCAAGCCCGATGCGGGTACTGCCATCGACGAACGCGCCGGCCTCGCCCAGCTGGCAGAAGCCGGCGTGTTCCAGCCAGAACAGCACCGCGACCGTGAAGTTGTCGTAGAGCTGCGCCACGTCGATGTCGGCCGGCGAAACGCCCGCCATGCGGTAGGCGTCCGCGACGCAGTGCTGCTGGTGTGGCAGGTACCACCAGTCGCGGACGCGAAGGTTGCCGGTGGTGTGGCCCTGCCCCATGCCCCAGATCGACACCGGACGCTTGGCGCAATCGCGCGCCCGTTCGGGCGAGGTGACGATGACGCAGACCGCGCCGTCGCTGATCAGGCAGCAGTCGAGCAGCCGCAGCGGATCGACGATGAGCCGCGAATTCTGATGGTCGTCGATGGTGATCGGATCACGCATCACGGCGTTCGGATTCATCGAGGCATGCCGGCGGCAGGTCACCGCGATCCAGCCGAGATGCTCCGAGCGCGAGCCATAAAGCGCCATGTGGCGGCGGAAGCCCATGGCGCTGTTGGCGGCATTGCCGAACATGCCCCAGACGCCCCAGGAATCGTCGCCGCCGGCCGCCGCCGCGAACCGCGAGCCGCCGGTGCGCGCGGTGTCGGCGAAGATGCACGCCACGGTTTTCGCCATGCCGGTCGCGATTGCCATAGCGGCGATCTGGATGAGCGCGCCGCCGGTCGCGCCGCCCATCGTCATGCTGCCGGTGAAGAGCGGATCAATCCCAAGAAGCTCGCCGACGTTGAGATAGTTCTTCGCGCCCTCGGGGGAGGTCGTGCCCGGCATGGTGAGCAGGCCGTCGACCTCGCGCTTGTCGATGCCGCTGTCCGCGAGCGCCAGCCGGAACGCCTCGGCGGCGAGCGACAGCGGCGTCTCGTCCGGCAGTTTGCCCTGCCGCGTCGCGCCGACGCCGGCGATTGCCGCCTGCCGCCACGCCATCTCACTTCCCCTTGAACACCGGTGCCCGCTTTTCGCGGAACGCCGCACGACCCTCGGCACGATCCTCGGTCAGGGCCAGTTCCTTGAACAATTCGCGCTCGAAATCGAGTTCCTCGACAACATGCATCCCGGCGGCGAGCCGCATCGACCGCTTGGAGGCGATGACCGCGAGCGGCGCATTGCGCGCGATCGTCGTGGCGATCGTCATCGCGCTTTCCATCAGCCGGTCGGGCTCGCAGAGTTCGGACACCAGCCCGGCGGCGAGCGCACGCCCGGCGTCGATCGGTTCCCCGGTCAGGATCATGCGCGCGGCGAGAGTCGGACCGACGACGGTCACCAGCCGCTGCGTCCCGCCGCTGCCCGCCATGCTGCCGATCTTGACCTCGGGCAGCGCGAAGCGCGCCGTGGTCGCGGCGATCCGGATGTCGCAGGCGAGCGCAATCTCGAGCCCGCCGCCATAGGCCAGTCCGTTGATCGCCGCGATGGTCGGCTTGGCGAAACGGTCGAGCGGCTCGACGATGCGCGGCCGCTCGATCTCGGGGGGCGACATCGGCGTGGCCGACAGGTCGCCGCCGGCGCTGAAGGCCTGCGACCCGGCTCCGGTGACGATCACGACGCGGACCGCGGGGTCGGCGTCGAATGCGGCAAACGCCGTGAATAGCTCGGTGCGCATCTCGCCGCTGATGGCGTTGCGCTTGTCCGGCCGGTTGAGGGTGACGCGTACGATTGCGCCTTCGGTCTGAATCAACAGCGTATTCAATAGAACACCTTCTCCTCGATCAGGCGCCGGCATTCGGCCTCGTCGAAACCGAGCAGCGCCGTTGCGACCTCGACGGTATGCTGGCCCAAGAGCGGCGGCGGGCCCGGAACGCAGCGTTCCTCTCCGACGGTACGGAACGGCGGCTTGTTCACCAGGACCGAACCCATCTCGGGATGATCGACGTGCTCCCAGTACCGACGCGCCCAAAGTTGCGGGTCGTCCGCCACTTCGGCGCTGGTCTCTACCACGGCGGCGGCGACACCGTGATGCTGCAGCCGGTCGACCAGCTCTGACGGTGTGCATCGCTCCGTCTCCTGCGCGAGCCGGCGCTCGACCTCGCCCACGTCGTGCTGCCGGCCGGCGAGCGTCGCGTAGGCCGGGCTGCGCATCCACTCGGGCGAACCGAGCGCGGCGGCGAGGCCCTGCCACTGCGCGTCGTCGGCAACCTCGATCGCGCACCAGGAGTCGTCGTCCCGGCACGGGAACACGCCGCGCGGCACCGCATCCACGCTGCGGTTGCCGTCGATTTGCGGCAAGGCGCCATCGGCCGAACAGGCGAGCACCTGTGGCCCGAGCACATTCACGGTCGACTCGATCTGCGCCAGCTCGATGAATTGCCCCTCACCGGTGCGCTCGCGATGGACCGCGGCAGCGAGAAGTGCAACCAGCGCGTGGCCCGGATTAGGCGCGTGATCCGGATAGTGCGTGCCGGTGCCGATCGGCGGGCGGCCGGGCTTGCCCGCCATTGAGACGAGCCCGCACAGCGCCGCGATGGTCGAGCCGAAGCCGATATAGTCGCGGTGCGGTCCGCTCGATCCCTGCATCGGCATCGACAGATAGATCACGGACGGATTGACCGCCGTGACCGCCTCGTAGCCGAGGCCCCACTTCTCCATCACGCCGGGCCGGAAATTGTTGCTGACGATCGAGCAGCGTGTTGCCAGCTGCAGCGCGATCTCCTGCGCGCGCGGCTGCGACATGTTGAGCGCGAGGCTCTTCTTGCTGGTGTTGCGTGACGCGAAATAGCCGGAGCTTTCGAGCGGCGCGGCGCCGGGACGATGCGGCGGCGAGAGCCGCAGGTTGTCCGGGTGCGCTCGGGATTCGACTTTGATGACCTCGGCGCCGAGGTCGGCGAGGACGCGGGTGACGAACGCACCGGCGCCGATCCAGCAGAAGTCCAGCACGCGGAGACCGTCGAGCCGCATGTATCTTCAGCCCTCGGCCGCCGCCGGCGAGACCGCGGCACCAGGTTCGCCGAGCCGCGGCGCCGGACCCTGGCGGCGCGCCGGGGTGCGCGCGAGCCGGTAGGGCGGCCCGGGAAATGCGATCTCCCGCTGCAGGGTCGCGTCGAACTCCCGCTGGAAGTAGCCGTTGGCGGCAAGCTGCGGGTCCTGCAGCACGTCCGCAATGCTGTTCACCGGAGCCAGCGCAATCTGCCGGGCCTGTCCCTCGCGATAGAGCTGCTGCTTGCCGCGGGTGCGGCAGAACGCGCCGAAGATGTCGGCAAAGCGCGCAATGCCTTCGGGCGACTGGCGGAACTTGAAGTCGCGCCATTGCGGTTCGAGCAGCGCGGCGCCGCCGGGCGTGTCGGATTGCGCGACCCACTCGGTCAGCGCCACGAACGCCCTGGCGGTGCCGAGGCGGCCCGCGACCACACTGATGTAGCCGTCCCGGCAGGGATAAACGCCGGTGCCGGCTTCGCGCGCACCGTCGCCGTGGCGGCGGCGCACGTTGCGATGGATCGACCATTCGGCGATGGCATCTTCGAGCGCGAAGGCGACGCTTTCCTGCGCCGAGACGTCGATCCACTGGCCTTTGCCAGTTTGCGTCCGCTCGTAAAGCGCCGCGAGCGTCGCCACCGCACCGAAGATTCCCGCCGCCAGCAACGCCTGCTCGCCGTGGATCGCGAGCGGCTCGGTATCGCGATAGCCGCCGAGGGCCAGGAGCCCGCCCGCGGCCAGCACCGTCAGGTCGGTGGCGCGATGGTGCGCGTACGGCCCCTCAAGGCCGAACGGCGTAATCGAGACGACGATCAGACCAGGATTGCGCTGCCGGATGGTATCGAAGCCGAGGTCGGCCGCGGCAAGCCCGCCGCCGTCGGGCGTCTCGATGATGACATCGCTCCCATTGGCCAGTTCGGCGAACCTGGCGCGCCCGTCCGCCGAGGTGAGATCAAGCGCGAGGCTGCGCTTGCCGGCATCGAGAAACGCGTGCGCGAAACTGAAGACCTCGCCATCCGGCAACTGCTGCAACGGCTCCAGCCGGCGAACCGGCGAACCTGACGGCGGTTCGACCCGCACCACCTCGGCGCCGAGGTCGGCGAGCAGCCGTCCCGCATAGGCGGCGTGGTTGGTGCTGAGATCGAGCACCCGCAGGCCGGCGAGCGCCGCGGGAGTTCGCCCGGCCGCCATCAGTCGGTCTCGTCAAGTTTCAACAGGAAAGCGTCCCATCGATTCATCAGCTGGTCGTGCTGGCTGTAGCGTTCGAGCGCGGCGGTACCGCGCGCCGCCAGCACACCGTTGAGCAGCGCATTGGCGACCGCCATCGGCGCCACCAAAGAATTCTGCATGCCGGTGCCCGACGATGCCGCGAGCAGCACCACGTCGGCGATCTGCCCGACCGCCGAAATCGGCGAGTCCGTAACGGCAATCACCTTCGCGCCCTGTTCCTTCGACCAGACGGCAATGCGGTGCGTCGAGGCCGCATACCGCGGGAACGTGAAGGCGACGACGCAGTCCTCGGACTTGATCTCTGCCAGCCGCACGTTCGCAAAAGCATCGCTCGAGGCGAGCAGCGTAATATCCGGACGCAGCCGGTCGAGAATCAGGCCGAAGTAGTTCGCCACCGGAAAAGTCGAGAAGCCGGCGGTGACGTAGACTCGGCGGGCGCGGGCGATCAGGTTGATGGCGCGGCCGAAAATTCCCGGGTCGATGCCCTCGATGGTGCGATGGAGGTTCTGCCAGTCGTGGCTGAACGACGCGCCAAAACTCGTGCCGTCGAGATGCGCGCCTTTGCCCTGGCGCTCAGCGATCGGATTGCCGGTGCGCGAGAGCTGACCGCGCACCAGTTCCCGCATCCGCTCCTGCAGATCGGGGAAGCCATTGAGCCCGAGCCGGTAGGTGAAGCGCACCACGGTCGAAGGATTAACGTCGAGCTTCGCGGCCATCTGATCGACCGTGGAAAACGCCACGGTCTGCGGATGCTCGACAATGAACTCGGCGATCCGCTTCTGCGATTGCGTCAGCCGGTCGTAGTTGCGACGCAGTTCCTCGATGACGTCGCCGGAACTGATCGCGGCGCCGCGGCCTTCCGTCCGTGCTTCGCTCTTGCGGGTCGTCATGGCGCGGTCACCTAGCTTTCGGCGTTCCGCAGCAGGTTGTAGCTCGGATAGGACTTCGCCCACTTGTCCGGATAGGCGCGGTCGATGCCTTTTGTGAAGTAGCTGCCGACCGACAGATCGATCGGCACGTCGATGACCCACGGCCGGCGGCTCTTGAGCGCCCTGGCGAGCGCAGGCGCGAGTAGCGCCGGATCCTCGATCCGCGCGCCTTCCGCGCCATAGGCGCGCGCCAGCGCGACGTAGTCCGGGTTGTAGCGCTCGCCCGTATCCTTGCGGCGGAAATGGCACCACGGATGCGAGCGCGAATAGCTGCGCTCCATGCCCTTGCGCTCGATGCCGAGTTCGTAATTGTTCAACACCACCCAGATCGCCGGCAGGTCGTATTCGACGGCGGTCGCGACTACCTGCGACGTCATGTTGAAGGCGCCGTCGCCGACCAGCGCGATGGCAGGCCGGCCATCGGCCGCGATCGCGCCCGGGACGCCGGACGACGCCCAGCCCATCTCGGCCATGCCGGGACTGATCTGCCAGGCACCAGGCGCGGTGATCTTCATGTAGGCCTCGGCGTACTGCGTGACGTCGCCGATGTCGACGAACACGCGGCCGTCGTTCGGCAGCGCGCGGCCGACCTCATGCACCAGCCGCGCCGGATGGGTCGGCGCGGTAGAGGCGGTCTGCAGCGGACGGATCTCGTCCTCCCATTCGGCGCGAAAGCCCTGGGTGCGATCGAGCCAGCCCTGGTGCTTGCGGTTGCCCGGCGCGCCCACAGCCGCCGCCAGGTCTTCGAGAAACAGCCCGGCATCGCTGACCAGTCCGAGTTCGACCGGAAAGTTGCGGCCGACCTCCTGGTAGTCGAGATCGACCTGCACGATCTTGGTCTTGTCGACATCATAGATCGAACCCTTGCGCCAGTTGGCGGTGTGATTGTCGGAGAAGCGCGCGCCGACGCCGATCACCAGATCGGCCTCGCGGCTCGCTCGCGCGGCGCAGACGAAGCCGGACCGGCCGAGCGTGCCGATCGACAGCGGATGGTCCTCCGGCAGCATGCCTTTGGCGGGCAGCGTCGTGACGGTCGGGATGTTGAGGCTCTCTGCCGCGGTCTTAAGTGCGTCGGCCGCGCCGGAGCGCACGACGCCGCCGCCCGCCAGGAGCAACGGCCGCTCGGCCTCGGCGATCATCCGCGCCACGCGCTCGACGCTGCGGGCATCGGCGCGCGGACGGTTGCGGTGCGGCGAGCGCGCGCCCGGCGCTTCGATCTCACCTTCGACCAGTGCAAGCTGGATATCGTACGGCACCTCGACGAACACCGGTCCGGGCCGGCCGGAGGTCGCGGCCTTCAGCGCATAGTTGAGAATCTCGATCGTGGTGTCGGGCCGCACCAGCATCCAGGTGCCCTTGCAGACCGGGCGGAAGATGTTCTGCGCGTCCTCGAAGCCGTGATAGAAAATCTCCTGCATCCCGGCCTTGCCGAGGAAGTGCGTGGTCGAGCCGCCGGCGATGATCAGCACCGGCGACGATTCGTGCATCGCGCTGGCGCAGGCACCGACGGCGTTCAGCAGGCCCGGCCCCTTCGAGACGATCACCGGCGCGACCCGGCCGCTGACGCGGTGATAGACGTCGGCCATGTGCACGGCATGAGATTCGTGCTTGGCCTGAATTCCTTCGATTTCGGGTTTGTCGGTGAGCGCGTCGAGGAACGGCCAGACCGCGCCGCCCGCGTAGCCGAAGTAGTGCTTGAACCCGGCCACTTCGAACCACTGGGCGATCGCATCGACTACGCGCATCACGTTGCTCCTTGGTGCATCCCGGCGGCGCGGCGGAATGCTTGCAACAAAATTCGTTGCAGTCAACGCTATCGCCGGCTGAATGGGTTGCGTCGTCCGCGTGTTCTCAAGGTGCCCCCGTCGCGGCGAGGTCCCACGGCGAAATCGCCGCAACTGCCGGAACATCGCCGCCGTGCCGGAACTCGGCCCACGGGGCAGCGACAAGCCACTGGATCGCCCGCCCTTAAAGGCAGCGCGCATCCCACGCGACCACTTCCGCGAACGCCGTACGCGATAACGGGAGACGGGATCAGCCCGCACTCAACATCCGCGCCCGCAACGGCAGAGGCTCGCCGTCGGTCTCGACGAGTCGCGGACGCACGGCCGCCCCGATTTCATCGGCAAGTTCTTCCAGCGGCGCCCAGTTGCTGCCCTCGCGCAGAAAAACGCCGCAGTAGAGGTTGGGCAGCGCCGGCAGCGGTGGATTCTTCCAGACCGACAAGCACGTATCGCCGACCCGGCTGCGCGGCAGCACCATCACGCCCATGCCGGCAACCACCGCCGCTTCGAGGCCCACGATGCTGCGGGACGTATAGACGAACTCGCACGTGCGCCCGACCCGGTCGAGCGCCTGAACCGCGGTGTAACGACAGGAGCAATCCTCGCCCAACGAGATCAGGGGTACGGGCAGGTGCGGATCGATTTGCGTAGCCGCGGAGCGCACCCATACGGCCGGGTCGGTCCAGAGATGCCGGGACGGAATGGACGGCTCGGCTTTGGCAACCGCGACCGCGAGGTCAAGCTCCCCCATCTGCAAACCGCGCTGCACCTGCTCGAAGCTTGCGCCGTTGACGATGAAGCGCACGAACGGCCAGCGTCGGCGAAACCCGGCGAGCAGGGTCGGAATGCGGGCGCCGATGAAGTCGCCGGAAACGCAGACCCTCAGCGTGCGCGCTGCGTGACCGCCGCTGGTCAGCCCCAGGATGTGATCGTTGATCAACAGCATCTGCCGAGCGGCCTTCACGACCTCCTGCCCGCGCAACGTCAGGCTGATGCCCGGCGCGCTCTTGTCGAGCAGTTCAAATCCGAGCAGAAACTGCAGCCGCTTGATCTGGGCGCTGACCGCCGGCTGCGTCACGCCGAACGACTGGGCCGCCTTGGTGAAGCTGCGCAGGTCGACCACGGCGACCAGGGTGCGCAAAAGGTCCGTCGGAATATTCATCATGCAACCGTAGACCGTATCGGGTGACGACGATGATCTAACATTGTGTGACCCGCTATCCGGATGGTCAATTGTGATTGCGAGGCGGCTGCAATAAACTTTGTTAAAATGAGCCGGATCGGCAACAATTGTTCCACATTAGCGGAAGGCAGCACTTTCCAAGCGGGCAGACTCATGTTTATGGAACAGCGCGCCCGCCGCCGTCCGCGGCCCGGAGCGCCGGGTTGAACCCGATCAAGGGGGTTGAGTCGTGCGTATCCCGAAGTCGGCCTCATGAAATTTCTCCGTCTCTACGCCCGCGTGCTCGAATCGCTCGGCGGCGAGGCCCGTCTTGGATGGGTGCTGGCGGTCGCCAACCTGGCGATCGCCACCGCGATGTTCGCCGAGCCGCTCTTGTTCGGCCGGATTATCGACACCCTGGCAAATACCCAGGGCCGGCTTGGCCAGCTGAACTGGAACGATCTGGTGATTCTGGTCGGCGCCTGGGTCGGATTTGCGCTGTTCTCGATCGTGTGCAGCACGCTGGTCGCGCTGCATGCCGACCGCCTCGCCCACCGGCAGTACCAGGTGGTGCGGACGATGTTCTTCGAACACGTGCTGCAATTGCCGCAGAGCTACTACACCGGCGCGCATTCCGGCCGCCTGGTGAAGGTGATGATGACCGGAACCAGCACGCTGTGGGGACTTTGGCTGGCGTTCTTCCGCGAGCACTTTGCCAGCTTCGTCTCGCTCATCGTGCTCCTGCCGATGACGCTTTTCATCAACTGGCGCTACGGCTTGCTGCTGATCGTGCTGTGCGGCGTGTTCGCCCTGCTGATCGCGTTGGTGATCAATCGCAGCCAGACGCTGCAGAGCAAGGTCGAGAATTACTACAGCGACGTCGCCGAGCGCACCACCGACACGCTTGGCAACATCGCGCTGATCCAGAGCTTCGCCCGCATCGAATCCGAAGTCGCCGGCATGAAGAAGATGGGCGACGACGTGCTCGGCGCGCAACTGCCGGTGCTGGGCTGGTGGGCGCTCGCCACCGTAATCACGCGCGCCGCCACAACGCTGACCATGCTGTCGATCCTGATTCTCGGGATCTACTTCTACGTCAACGGCGAGACCACGGTCGGCGAGATCGTGATGTTCATGAGCTACGCCACGCTGCTGGTCGGCAAGCTCGAACAGGTCGTGCATTTCGCCAACCAGATGGTGATGGAAGCACCGCGGCTGCAGGAGTTCTTTGAGGTGCTCGACACCGTGCCGACGGTGCGCGACCGCCCCGATGCGGTCGATCCAGGGCGGATGCGCGGCCTGGTGGAATTCCAGGACGTCTCGTTCTCGTACGACGGCAAGCGGCCGGCGGTTGCCGATCTGACGTTCACCGTCTTGCCAGGACAGACGGTCGCGCTGGTCGGAGCCACCGGCGCCGGCAAGTCGACCGCGCTGGCGCTCCTGCACCGCGTGTTCGACCCGCAGTCGGGCGTCATCAAAATCGACGGCATGGACATCAAGGGCGTCACGCTGTCAGGACTGCGCCGCAACATCGGCGTGGTGTTCCAGGAGGTGTTGCTGTTCAACCGCTCGGTGGCGGATAACCTGCGCGTCGGCAAACCGGACGCAACCGAAGAGGAGATGCGCGCCGCCTGCGCGCGAGCGCAGGTGCTCGACGTCATCGAACGCCAGCCGCAAGGTTTCGAAACGCCCGCGGGCGAACGCGGCCGGCTGTTCTCGGGCGGCGAGCGTCAGCGGCTGTCGATCGCCCGTGCGCTGTTGAAGGACCCGCCAATCCTGATCCTCGACGAGGCGACGAGCGCTCTCGATGCGATCACCGAGGCGAAGGTTCAGTCCGCGCTCGCCGAGGTGATGAAGGGCCGCACCACCTTCGTGATCGCGCACCGGCTTGCGACCATCCGGAACGCCGGCCGCATCCTGGTATTCGACAATGCCCGCATCATCGAGAGCGGGACGTTTGACGAGTTGGTGCAGCTCGGTGGTCATTTCGCCGAGCTCGCCAAGACCCAGTTCCTGCTGGGCGAAAGCAAGCCCGCCAAGACCGAGACCGTGACCGAGGTGGCGACGCTGTTCGGCAGCGCTACGGCGGCTACCTGATCCGCTCCAGGATGCTGACGTAGTTCGCGACCGCGGTGCCGCCCATGTTGAAGACGCCGCCGAGGCGGGCGTCTTTCACCTGCATGTCGCCAGCGTCGCCGGTGAGCTGCATGGCGGTGATGGCATGCATCGACACGCCGGTGGCGCCGATCGGATGGCCCTTGGCCTTGAGGCCGCCCGACGGATTGACCGGCAACCGGCCGGTCTTCTCGGTCAGGCCTTCCTCGACCGCGCGCGCCCCCTGGCCCTCGGGCACGAGACCCATGGCCTCGTACTCGATCAGTTCGGCGATGGTGAAGCAGTCGTGAGTTTCAACAAAAGACAAGTCTGAAACCGCAATTCCAGCACTCGCCAGGGCACGCTGCCAGGCCTCGCTGCAGCCCTCGAACTTCAGCACGTCGCGCTTCGACATCGGCAGGAAATCCTGCACGTGCTCGGCGGCGCGGAACGCCACCGCCTTGCGCAGCCGCAGGCCGGTGCCGATGTCCGCCAGCACCAGCGCCGCAGCGCCGTCGGATACCAGCGAGCAGTCGGTGCGCTTGAGCGGACCGGCGACGCGCGGGTTCTTCTCACTCTCGGTGCGGCAGAACTCGTAGCCAAGGTCCTTGCGGATCTGCGCATACGGGTTGCCGACGCCGTTCTTGTGGTTCTTGGCGGCAATGCGGGCGAGCGCGTCCGACTGGTCGCCCCAGCGCTGGAAATAGAGGCCGGCGATCTTGCCGAAAATGCCGGCGAAGCCGCCTTCGATGTCGGACTCCTCGCGCACGTACGAGGCTTTGAGCAGGTTGCGGCCGATCTCGGCCGCGGGCGTCGTGGTCATCTGTTCGGCGCCGACCACCAGCACGATACGGGCTGACTTGGCGGCGATCGCCTTGAGCCCCTGATGCACGGCTGCAGAGCCGGTCGCACAGGCATTCTCGACCCGCATGGCACGTTTGAAGCGAAGCTCGGGCGAGGCCTGCAGCACCAGCGAAGCGGTAAAATCCTGCGCCGAGAAACCGGCGTTGAAATGGCCGAGCAGGATCTCGTCGACATCGCCCGGACCGATGCCGGCATCGGCCAATGCGTCGCCGGCCACCCGGACGATCAGGCTTTCGAGCGTCTCGCCCTCGAGCCGGCCGAACTTGGTATGGGCCCAGCCGACGATACATGCGGTCACGGCGACCTCCCGGTTTGAATGCCCCATCCCGGACGCCTCGCGGGCCTGGGCGGGCTGCGCAAGTTCCATGGGCCAATGAGGCCAAGCTGCCGAATTTTGGACGCTTTCGTTTAGCACAGTTGGACCATCGGGGGCAGGGGCGCGCTCAGGTTGGCGCAGTGCTTTGCCGTCACGCGCCGTGGGCTTTAAGATTTCTCTTGAGATCGCTGCAGTCGGCGTCTCCGAGGCCCGCGCAACCAGACCGGACCTGCGACCATTGCGATATTTGCTGTCCATCCGATTCGTCCGGTCGCTGTTGTGCTCAGCCCTCATGCTGGGCGTGGTCGGCTTCGCCGCGGTACGCGCATCCGCCGAAGCACTGCTGGTGATCGACGCTGAATCCGGCAGGGTCGTTCACGCCGAAAACGCCGGCCACCCGTGGTATCCGGCGTCCATCACCAAGGTCATGACCGCCTATCTGACGCTGCAGGCGGTGCGGGAAGGCCGGCTCACGCTCGACACCACCATCAAGGTGTCGGGGGCAGCCGCCGCGCAGCAGCCGGTCAAAATGGGCTTTCCGGTCGGCACCCTCGTCACCGTCGACAACGCGCTGAAGATGATGATGGTGCGTTCGTCAAATGACATGGCGGTGGTGCTTGCCGAAGGCGTCTCGGGGTCGATCGAGACCTTTTCGGTCGAGATGAACGCCACCGCCCGCCGGCTCGGCATGGTACAGTCGAGTTTCGTCAATCCGAACGGACTGCCAGACGAAGAGCAGGTCACCTCCGCGCGCGACCTCGCCATTCTGGCGCGCGCCCTGATCCGGGACTTTCCCGAATACGAACATTACTGGCATATCCCGGCGATCAAGTTCGGCAAGCGGGTGATGAGCAACTACAACTCGTTGATCGGCCGCTACCCCGGCGCCGACGGCATGAAGACAGGTTTCATCTGCGCCTCGGGCTTCAATCTCGTGGCGTCGGCAACGCGCGGCGGCAAGCGGATGATCGCCGTGGTGCTGGGCGCATCGTCGTCGCAGGCGCGCGCCATGAAGGCGGCGCAACTGCTCGAGCGCGGCTTCAACAGCACCCGAGGGATCAACTGGCTGATCCCGTCGCTCGGAACGGTGGAGTCGATTCAGCCGGTCAACGCGGAGCCGGTGAACCTGCGCGAGGACATGTGCGGCACGCACCGCAAACGGCGCGCCACCGAGGACGAGGACGAGGCGCTCGGCACCCACGAGAATCCGGACACGCCTTACGGCATGTTCCTTGCGAGCCTGCGTCCGAAGGCCAAAGGCGAGGCACCCGGTCCCGCCATCAGTCTCGGCGAGCCAGTCGTGGTCTACACCGGCCGCGCGCGCAAGCCTGGCGATCCGCCCCCGGCGGTCGCCAGCAAGCCGAAGAAATCCAAGCCCCCGGCCGACGCCACGGCTAAGGCCGGCACCAAGACGGATACCAAGACCGCGGCCGCCAAGCCGACGGCCGCCAGGAGCGAAACCGTCAAATCCGCTGCCAAACCGGTCGCCCCCAAGGACACGACCTCGAAGGGCGCGCAGACCGACGCCGCCCCAACGACGCGTCCGAAGCCGAAGAAATCCGCGCCCAAGCCGTTGGACACCGGCGCGATCAACGGCCCGCAGACCACGCAGGCGCGATGACGGACGCCGACCGAGGTCTAGGTCCGGCCGCGCCCATTCCACTCAACGTGCTGACCGGCTTTCTCGGCGCCGGCAAGACCTCACTGCTCAACCGCCTGATCGCCGACCCGGCGCTCGCGGAGACCGCCGTCATCATCAACGAATTCGGCGATGTCGGCCTCGACCATCTGCTGGTGCGCGAGATCAGCGACGGAGTGGTGCTCCTCCAGAGCGGCTGCCTGTGCTGCACGTTGCGTGGCGACCTGGTCGACGCTCTGGAGCAGTTGCTGCGCGACCTCGACAACGGGCGCGCGACGTTCCGCCGGGTGATCCTGGAAACCACCGGACTCGCCGATCCGGCGCCGATGCTGCAGACCGCCATGGCGCATCCGTATCTGGCGATGCGCTACCGGCTCGACGGCGTCATCACGGTGGTCGACGCGATCAATGGCGCGGCCACGCTTGACGCGCACCTGGAGGCCGTCAAGCAGGTCGCGGTCGCCGACCGCATCGTACTGAGCAAGACCGACCTCATCGACACGCCGCAACGCCGCGCCGAGTGCGATGCTTTGAAGGCGCGGTTGCGCGCGCTCAACCCGGCAGCGCCGCTCCTCGACGCGGCGACGGGCGAAGCAACGCCGGCGCGGCTGCTGGCCGCCGGCCTGTACGATCCGGCCCGCAAAATTCCGGACGTCGCGCGCTGGCTGGCGGTCGAGGCCTACGAGCAGGCGGGCCGAGATGCGCACGGCCACCACCACCATCACGACGTCAACCGGCACGACGATCGCATCCGCTCGTTTTCGCTCGTCACCGACGCCGCCGTACCGGCCGCGGTGTTCGACATGTTCCTCGATCTGGTGCGCTCGCTGCACGGGCCGAACCTGTTGCGACTTAAGGGCATCGTGAAGCTCGCCGAAGAGCCCGAGCGTCCGCTGGTGATCCACGGCGTGCAGCACGTGTTCCATCCGCCGGTGCGGCTGCCGGCCTGGCCGGACCCCGATACGCGCACCCGCATCGTGCTGATCACCCGCGATGTCGAGCCGCAGACCATCCGGGCGCTGTTCGACGCATTCCTCGGCGCCGCCAGGGTCGACCAGCCCGACCGCGCGGCGATCGTCGAGAATCCGCTGGTGCCGTTCGGCGGCCTGGATCGCTGATACCCGCTTCGCAGTTCGATGCTGCCTAACGGGATCGTAACCAAGCATGCAGGTTGTCTTGCTATTGTCGCCCATCTCTCCCATGGTCGCGGGCCACGGCGGCGCGTGATTTCTCCCCCCGTCAGCAGCACAAATTACAAAGGCAACCAGCAAGATGCTCTACGTCGACATTCCAAGTCAGGCCGATATCAGGGCGCTCGCGGCGCACCGCGAGGGCATTTGTGTTTCAATCTATATCCCCACCACGCCGCTCAGCCAGGAGACCGCTCACGACCGGATCGAGCTGAAGAATATGGTCAAGTCCGCGGAGCAGCAATTGCATGATGCCGGCGCCGACAAACGGGAAATCGCCGCCACCGTCGAGCACATCGATGACCTGATCGACGACGAGGAATTCTGGCGCTTCCAGGCGCGCGGACTCGCGATCCTGGCCACGCCCGAGAGCGCGCGCACCTTCCGCATCCCCAATGCGCTGCAGCCCCTGCTGGAAGTGTCGGATCGCTTCCTGCTCAAGCCATTGCTGCGGACGGTGTCGTTTCCGAATGCCGCGTACGTTCTCGCGCTAGCGGAAGGCGGCGTGCGGCTCATTCATGTCTTCGCCGACCTGCCGCCGACCACCATCAAGGTCGATGGGATGCCGAAGGATGCGGCGAGCTCGGTCGGCAAGGCCAGCATCAACCATCGCTCGCCGAGCGGCCGCATCGAGGGCTCCGAAGGCCAGAAGGTGCGGCTGCGCCAATACGCGCGGCAGGTCGATCACGCGCTGCGCGGCTTGCTGACCGGCAGCGAACTGCCGCTGATATTAGCATCCAGCCAGCCGCTGGCGCCGATCTACCGCTCGGTTAACACCTACGCGCATCTCTCCGCAGCCGGCATCGATGGCAGCCCGGTGGCGATGACGGATGCGCAACTCGCCGAGCGCGCGCGAGCCATTCTCGATCAGCTTTACAAGGACGATATCGCGCATTGGAAGCAGGTGTTTGCGACCCGCAAGGACCGCGCCACCACCGACATTGCTCACGCGGCCCGCGCGGCGACCTTCGGCGCGGTCGAGACCATGCTGGTGGATATCGACGAAGTGATTCCCGGTACAGTCGATGACAAGGATGGCAGCGTCTCTTACACGGCCAAGCCCGGCGCACTCAGCTACGGCATCGTCGACGAGATTGCGAGCCGGGTGATCCGCTCCGGCGGCCGGGTGATCGGGGTCCGTAAGTCCGACCTGCCGGATGGCGAATCGCTTGCCGCCATCCTGCGTTACGCGGTGTGACGCTACGCGATCTAACTTGGCGGGCAGCCCGGCTTTGCCACCCGTTGCCGGGCGTCACCTGCACCGCTCTCGCGGCCTACGGCGTGTCGGCGATGAAATCCCGTGTCAGCCGGTAGGACTGACGGCACAGCTTTTCGTCGTAGCGCGAGGCGTCGAGATTGGCGGTCGGGTCGCAGAACGAGTGCACGGCGCCCCCGACCATCACGATCTGCCAATCGACCTTGGCGCTGGTGAGCTCCTGCTCCAGCGCGTCCATCATCGGCTTCGGCGTAACCGGATCGGCCGCGCCGTGAATCGCCAGTACCCGGCCCTTGATGTTGCACGGCGTGCCCGGCACGACCGGATTGGGATTGGTGACGTGGTACACGATCACCGCCTTGAAGTCGGCGCCGGCGCGCGCCTGCTCCAGCACGAAACCGCCGCCGGCGCAGTATCCGATCGCCGATGTCTTCTTGGCCGGATCGACGAGCCCGAGCTTGTTTGCCTCCGCGAGCAGCGCGTCGCACGCCGCATTGCCACAGGCGATCGTGAAGGGGAGATCCTTGTAGACCGCCCGCATGCCGGCCGCGAGTTGCTCACGGGTCTTGGGCGTATCGCCATAACCCTTGCCGTACATGTCGGCCATCAGCACGACGTAGTCCTGACCGGCGACGTCGCGCGCCATCTCGACCGTATCGGCACAGACGCCCTTCCAGTCGGGCTGCGAGAAAATGACGGGGCGCTTGGTCTTCACGCTGTCGTCCCAGACGATCATGCCCTCGAACTGCCTGCCGTTGACCTGATACGGCACCTTCTGCTCGGCCATCACGCGATCTCCCTGTTTCCAGACTGGATCATACGCGATGAAGCGCGGCGGCGAAATCGGCCGGATCGCCCCGTCCGGGGTATTGCCCGCACCATCAGCCCGCACTTGCCACCCTTCGCGCCGTGCCCGATGATTCACAGAAAGAGGCGGCGAATCGGATCGGCCGCCGGCCGGGAATCGACATGCGGTTGATCGAGCGGCTCACCGCCGACGCGACCAGCCTGCGGGGGGCGCTGCGCACCCTGCGGATGACGACGCCCATCGCCCGCAACCCGACACGGGTATTTCCGCAGGTGATCGCCGAACTCGCCGGAAAGCATGGCGACGCGCCGGCGCTGCTGTCGGACCTGGAGCGGTTCAGCTACCGTGAGTTGGCGGCGCGCGCCAACCGCTATGCCCGCTGGGCGCTCGCCCAGGGCATTCAGAAGGGCGACACCATCTGCCTCCTGATGCCGAACCGGCCGGAGTTCATGGCAATCTGGCTCGGCGTGACCCGCGTGGGTGGAGTGGTGGCTCTGCTCAACACCCATCTGACCGGCGCGGCGCTGGCGCACTGCATCAATGCGGTCAAGCCGCGGCACATCGTCGTGGCGGCCGAACTGCTCCCGGCTCTCGACAGCACCCGCGGGTCGATCGGAGGCGACGCCAAGATCTGGCCGCATGGCGATGCCGACGTGGATCACGCCCGCATCGATCACGTGGTCGACCGGCTCTCGGGCGACGACCTGACCGAGGCCGAGCGCTGCCCGCTCACCATCGAGGACCGCGCGCTCTACATCTTCACCTCGGGGACGACCGGCCTGCCCAAGGCGGCGAACGTCAATCACTACCGGCTGATGCTGGCGAGCCATGCCTTCGCGGGGGTGATGGACACCAAGCCGAGCGACCGGATGTACGATTGCCTGCCGATGTACCATACCGCAGGCGGCGTGCTGGCGACCGGCGCGGTGCTGATCCGGGGCGGCTCGGTGGTGATCCGCGACAAGTTCTCGGCGCGCGAGTTCTGGGACGACATCGTGCGCTGGGACTGCACGCTGTTTCAGTATATCGGCGAGCTCTGCCGCTACCTGCTGAACTCGCCGCCGCATCCGAAGGAACGAGCCCACCGGATCCGGCTTGCCTGCGGCAACGGCCTGCGGCCCGAGGTCTGGGGGCCGTTCAAGCGCCGCTTCCAGATTCCGAAGATCATCGAGTTCTATGCCGCGACCGAGGGCAACGTGTCGCTGTTCAACTTCGAGGACAAGGAGGGCGCGGTCGGCCGGCTGCCGTGGTGGATCGCCATGCGCTTCCCGACCAAAGTGGTGCGCTTCGACGTCGAAACCCAGCAGCCAGTGCGCAACGCCGAGGGCTTCTGCATCGAGTGCGCACCGGACGAACCAGGCGAGGTGATCGGCAAGATTCTCAAGGACCCATCGCGGCCGGGCCAGCGGTTCGAGGGCTACGCCACTGACGCCGAGACCGACCGCAAGATCCTGCGCAACGTGTTTGAGAAAGGCGACATCTGGTTCCGCACCGGCGACCTGATGCGCAAGGATGCCGACGGCTACTTCTATTTCGTCGACCGGATCGGCGATACCTTCCGCTGGAAGGGCGAGAACGTCTCAACCTCAGAGGTCGAGGAAACGCTTGGCCAGTTCGACGGCATCCTGGAGGCGAACGTGTATGGTGTCCACATTCCCGGCCGCGACGGCCGCGCCGGCATGGCGGCGGTCGTGGCCCGCGACAACATCAATCTGACGGCGCTGCACGACTATCTGGCCGCGCAACTGCCCGAATATGCTCGGCCGGTGTTCCTGCGAATCCGTCCGGAGATCGACGTCACCACAACGTTCAAGCAGAAGAAGGTGGACCTGGTCGAGCAGGGCTACAACCCGCACACAATTGCCGACCCGATCTATTTCAACGATCCGCAGCGCAAGGCGTTCGTGCGGCTCGATGCCGGCCTGTTCGACCGCATCAATGCCGGCGAGGTGCGGCTGTGACCGGCGGCGCAGGCGATGTCGCCCCACAGGACGTGCTGGCGTTCTGGCGCGGCGCCGGACCGGAACGGTGGTTCAAGAAGGACCCGGCGTTCGATGCCGAGATCGCGGCGCGCTTTCGTTCCACCTACGCACGCGCCGTGGCCGGCGACCTGTCTGGTTGGGAGGCGACTGCCGAGGGCGCACTGGCGCTCGTCATCGTGCTCGACCAGTTTCCCCGCAACATGTTCCGCGGACAGGCCCGTACTTATGCGGCCGACGCGCTCGCCTGCGACATCGCCCGGCGCGCGCTGGCGCGCGGCTTCGACCGCGAGGTGCCGAGCGCCGACCGCCGCTTCTTCTATCTGCCGTTGATGCATTCGGAGGACCTCGCCGATCAGGAGCACTGCGTGGCGCTGTCGCGGGCCTACGGCGACGACGAATTCACCAAATACGCCGAGCAGCATGCCGACATCGTCCGCCGCTTCGGACGGTTTCCCCACCGCAACGCCATGCTGGGCCGCGCCACCACGCCCGCCGAACAGGAATTTCTCGACACTGGCGGCTTCGCCGGGTGAGTTGACGCATGACGAGTTGGGTTGAGGTTGTGTCAACCCCCGCGTCATTGCGAGCGAAGCGCTCCTCGCAATGACGGACAACCTGTTTGGCGGATACGCCGTCAGGCTGCGGGGCCGAAGAAGCGGTCACGGTTGCTCCACTCGGCGATGTTGTTGTCGACGATCCACTGCGAGAGATCGTCGTGGCGCACCCACCAGACGCCCGGAAATCCGCGGATGTACTTAATGATGCGGTCGACATGCGCGGCCACCAGCGGCCGGCCGCCGAAGTGGCAGTGCATGGTGATGTTGAGGAACGAGGTCGGCTCGTTCTGATAGAGATAGTCGAAGGTGTCCTTGTAGGTCTCGAACCAGTCGCGCGGATTGAGCCGCAACACCCGGTGGTCGGCGAAATCGGTGTGCGGGAAGGCGACGATGGTCTTGCCGCCGATGTTCACGCCGAACGGCAGGTCGACGTTATTGTAGTCGCCGTACCAGAGGTAGCCCTCCTCGGCCAGGATGGTCTCGGTGCGATCGGTCGAGGCGATCACCGGGCTGAGCCAGCCCTTTGGCCTCGTGCCGGCGAGTTTTTCGATCAGGTCGGCGCAGCGCCGGATCATGGCGCGCTCTTCGTCCGGCCCGAGATACGCGAGCAGGTCGTCCTGTGCGTAGGAATGCGCCGCAACCTCGTGGCCCTGCGCGACGATCGCCTGCGCGACGCCGGGATTGATCTCCAATGCCCGGGCGTTGGAGATGAAGGTTGCCGGCACCTGGTTCTCTTTGAAAATCTTCAAGAGCCGCCACACTCCGGCGCGACCGCCATAGGTGCCCCAGGTCATCGAGGCGCGGTCCGGCGTGCCGGGACGCAGCGCCGTGGTCTGCACCGAGAACGGCGGGCCCTTCCCCTCTGACCAGTTCTCCAGGAGGCAGCTCAGAACGACACAGATGCGGGCGTCATTCGGCCAGCGGAAGCCGCGCGGCGAGGATGCAGACAATTTGGCACTCCGGGTTGGATGGGCGGCCGCGAACGCGGCCCGCCCTTATAGCGGCACAGCGCGCCGAGGTCGAAGCCTGAAGTCGATCCTCTCTCCGTTCGTCCCCGCGAAAGCGGGGACCCAGCGCGCGAAGCGCGAGCAAGAAAGCTTGGGTGCCCGCCTTCGCGGACACGAACCGAGAGACCTTTCAACTGCGCCGACCGAGAGTCAGCGCGCGTCCGCCGCCGGCCGCAGGGCGCGCGCCGCCTGGCGGATCCAGGTGCCGGGCTCGCGGTGCTTGCGCCCCGCGCCCCACAACCGACGGTGCAGCTTGTCGAGCAGCAGGTAGATCACCGGCGTGGTGTAGAGCGTCAGCATCTGCGACACGATCAGCCCGCCTACGATGGTGATGCCGAGTGGACGGCGCAGCTCCGAGCCCGGCCCGGTCGCGACCACCAGCGGGATGGCGCCGAGCAGCGCCGCCAGCGTCGTCATCATGATCGGCCGGAACCGTTCCAGACAGGCGTCGTAGATCGCCTGCAGCGGCGGCAGCCCGCGCTTGCGCTCGGCTTCGAGCGCGAAGTCGACCATCATGATGCCGTTCTTCTTCACGATGCCGATCAGCAGGATGATGCCGATGAAGGCGATCAGCGACAGCTCGGTCTTGAACAATTGCAGCGCCAGCAGCGCGCCGAGCCCAGCCGACGGCAGGGTCGAGATGATGGTCAGCGGGTGCGCCAGGCTCTCGTACAGCACACCGAGCACGATGTAGACCGCGATCAGCGCCGCCAGGATCAGGAGCGGCTGCGCACCGACCGACTGGCGGTAGGCGCGGGCATCACCGGCAAATTCGGCGTGCAGCGAATCCGGAAGATGCAGTTCGGCGACCGCGCGGTCGATCAGCTGAGTCGCCTCCTCGATCGTGGCGTTCTCGCCGAGCCCGAAGCTGATGGTGATCGCCGGGAACAGGCCCTGGTGATTGACCACCAGCGGCGACAGTCCGCGGGTGATCTTGGTCACCGCGGTGATTGGAACCTGCGCGTTGTTGGCGCCCTTCACGTAGAGCCTGGCGAGATCGACCGGATCGCGCTGGTACTGCGGGTCGACCTCCAGGATGACGCGGTATTGATTGCGCTGGGTGTAGAGCGTCGAAATCTGGCGCTGCGCATAGGCGTTGTTGAGCGTATTGGCGATGTCCTGGATGCGCACGCCGAGCCGGGCGGCGGCCACCCGGTCAATATCGATATTGACCTGCAGGCCGCCCTGCTCCCGGTCGCTCGAAACGTCGACCAGCCCCGGTACCTTCTCAATCGCCGCGAGCACCCGCGGCGCCCATTCCAGCAGTTCGCGATAGTCTGCGTCCCAGAGCGTATACTGATAGGTGGCGTCGCTCTGCCGGCCGCCGACCCGCACGTCCTGCATGGGGAAGAAGAACACCGTCAGGCCCGGAATATTGGCGGCCTTCTGCCGCAGCCGCGCCGCCACCGCCTGGGCGGTGACGCCGCGTTCGGCGAGCGGCTTGAGGCTGATGAACAGCGTCCCGCGGTTGGCCGACGGTCTCCAGCCCGAGCTGCCGATCGAGGAGCCGACGCCCACCACCGCCGGATCGGCGCGCACGATAGCCTCGGCTTTCTGCTGCAGGTCGTACATGGTCTGAAACGACACCTCGGTCGAAGCACGCGTGCCGCCGTAGATCAGGCCGGTATCGTCCAGCGGGAAGAAACCCTTCGGCGTGCGGACGTAGAGAATGCCGGTGATCACGATCGTACCCGCCATGACCAGGAGCGTCAGCCCGCGGTAGTCGAGCACGACGGCGAGGCTGCGGCCGTAGCCTCGCAGCGTCCAGGCCAGAACCCGCTCGACGAGCCGGTCGAACCAGGTGGCGTCCGGGCTCGGCGGCTTGCGCACGAAATGCGCGCAGATCATCGGCGTCAAAGTCAGCGACACCACGGTCGACACCATGATGGCAAAGGCGAGGGTGACGGAGAATTCGCGGAATACCCGCCCGACCAGGCCGGTCATGAACAACAGCGGAATGAAAGCCGCAACCAGCGAAATGCTGATCGCCATCACCGTGAAGCCGATCTGGCGCGCGCCATCGATCGCCGCCATCAGCGGCGACATGCCCTTCTCGAGATTGCGGAAGCAGTTCTCGATCATCACGATCGCGTCGTCGACCACGAAGCCGACTGAGACGACGAGCGCCATCAGCGAGAGATTGTCGATCGAAAATCCCGCCACCCACATGGCGGCGCAGGTGCCAGCGAGCGACAGCGGCACGGTGACGCCGGCCGCGATCGTGGCGGCGGCGCGCCGCAGAAACACGAACACCACCAGCATCACCAGGCAAATCGTCGCCAACAGCGTGAGCTGCATGTCGGCGATGCTCGCACGGATCGTGCCGGTCCGGTCGGACAGCACCGAGATGTCAACGCCGGCCGGGATCCAGCGTTTGAGTTCGGGCAGCAGCTTGTGGATCTGGTCGACCGTCTCGATGACATTGGCATCGGCCTGCTTGGTGATCACCAGCAGAACCGAGGGCTGACCGTTGAACCAGCTGGCCGAGCGGCTGTTGCGCACGCTCGGCTCGATCGAGGCGACCGCCGAGAGCCGCACCACCGCGCCATTGGCGGTGCGCACCACGATCGGGTCGTAGTCCGAGGCGGTGCGGAGTTGGTCGTTGGTCGCGATGGTGACCGAACGCTCCTCACCGTCGAACACGCCGAGCGGGCCGGCGGCGTTGGTGTTGGCGATAGCGGTGCGCACCGCCTCCATGTCGAGGCCCATCGCGGCGAGCGCCAATGGATTGACCCGGACACGAATCGCGGGTTGCTCGGCGCCGTTGACGCTGACCTCGGCGACGCCGTCCACCTGCGACAGCCGCTGCGCGATCACCGTATCGGCGGCGTCGTAGAGCGCGCTCGGCGGCACCGTCTTCGAGGTGAGCGCCAGAATCATGACCGGCATGGCGGCCGGATTGGCCTTGCGGAAGCTCGGTCGCGACTGCAGGTCGGCCGGCAGATCGGTGAGCGCCGCGTTGATCGCGGCCTGCACGTCGCGGGCGGCGCCGTCGATGTTGCGGCTCAGGTCGAACTGGACCGAAATGCGGGTCGATCCGAGCGAACTGCGCGACGTCAGCTCGGTGACGCCGGGAATCTCGCCGAGGCGGCGCTCGAGCGGCGCCGCCACCGTCGCTGCCATGGTTTCGGGATCGGCGCCGGGCCGGCTGGCGGAGACGCTGATGGTCGGAAACTCGATCGTCGGCATGCTGGCGACCGGCAGAAACCGGTAGGCGACGATGCCGACGAGCAGCAGACCGATGGCCAGCAGCGTGGTGCCGACCGGCCGGCGGATGAAGACTTCCGAGAAGCTCTGCACGGCCATGCGGTCACTCCGCCGCCCGCTGGATCGGCACGATGCTCTCGCGCAAATCGAGCTCGGTCTGCAGCGGCTCCACCCGCACGAACTTCGCCTTCAGCCGTTCCATCGCCAGATAGATCACCGGCGTGGTGTAGAGCGTCAGCAGTTGGCTCAGCAACAGCCCGCCGATGATCGTAATGCCGAGCGGATTGCGCAGCTCCGAGCCAGTGCCCTGCTCGACGGCGAGCGGAATGGCGCCGAACAGCGCCGCGAGCGTCGTCATCATGATCGGCCGGAAGCGCAGGATCGACGCCTGCACGATCGCCTCGTGCGGGGTCATGCCCTGCCTGCGCTCGGCATCGAGCGCGAAGTCGATGATCATGATGGCGTTCTTCTTGACGATACCCATCAAAAGGATGATGCCGATCAGCGCCACCACCGACAGGTCCATCCTGAACCACATCAGCGCAAGGAGAGCGCCGACGCCGGCCGACGGCAGCGTGGTCAGGATGGTGAACGGGTGGATGAAGCTTTCGTACAGCACGCCGAGCACGATGTAGATCGCGATCGCCGCGGCGAGAATGAGCCAGGGCTGGCCGGCGAGCGACTTGGAGAACTCCGCCGCATCGCCCGAATAGGAGCCGGCGAGCGCGGTCGGCATGTCGATCGCCCGCTCGGCCTGAGCGATCGCCGCGACGGCAACGCCGAGCGAAGCGTCGGGCGCGAGATCGAAGCTGATGGTGACGGCCGGGAACTGCTCCTGGTGGGCGATCACCAGCGGCGCGGTGGTGTAGTTGAAGCTGGCGATGGCGCTGAGCGGAATTTGCGTATTGCCCGCGGTGGAGACCACCGGTGCCGTCGGGTTCGACGTCAGCGACGTCGACGTCGCCACCGCCTGGTTGCCGGAGGCCGGGACGTAGAGTTTCGACAGCGAGTTGGGGTCGCTCTGGTACTCGGGCTTGGCCTCGAGGATGACACGATACTGGTTGGCCTGGCCGTAGATGGTCGATATCTGCCGCTGGCCGAAGGCATTGCTCAGCGTGTCCACCACGGTCTGCATCGACACGCCGAGCCGGCCGGCAACTTCGCGGTCGACCTGGATGTTCAGCCGGAAGCCGTTGTCCTGCGCCTCGGACACGACGTTGCGCAGCACATCGGAGGTCTTGAGCTGCTGCACCAGCCGCGCCGCCCACTCGCTCACCTCCTTCGAATCGGTGCCGGTGAGCGTGTACTGGTACTGTGCGCGGCTGAGCCTTGTCGAAATCTGGATGTCCTGCACCGGCTGGAAATACACCACGATCCCGGGAATCGCCGCCACGGAGTCGCGCAGCCGGTCGATCACCGCGGTGACCGGCGTGTCGCGCACGTCGCGTGAGCGCAGCGTGATGGCGATGCGGCCCGCATTCGGGGTGGCGTTGAGCGGCGTCACGCCGATCACCGAGACGACCCCGGTGACCTCGGGATCCTTGCGGATCGCGGTCTCGACCTCCTTCTGCAGCCGCTTCATCTCGGCAAACGAGACGTCCTGGCCGCCCTCCATCACGGCAAAGATCAGGCCGGTGTCCTGCGGCGGCAGGAAGCCCTTCGGAATGACGAAATAGAGCCAGACAGTCGCGATCACCGTCGCCACCGTGACCAGGAGCGTCAGCGTCTCGTGTCGGATCACCCATTCGAGACTGCGGCGATAGCGGTCGACGGTCCCGTCGACGGCGCCGTGGAATAGCCGCGAGACGCCGCGCGGCTCCCCCGCCGGCTGGCGGCGCAGCAGCCGGCTGCACATCATCGGCGTCAGCGTCAGCGACACGATCGCCGAGACGACGACCGCGATGGTCAGCGTCAGGGCGAATTCGCGGAACATGCGGCCGACCAGTCCGGTCATGAACAACAGCGGGATGAACACCGCGACCAGCGACACGGTGAGCGAGATCACCGTGAAGCCGATCTCGCGCGCGCCGTTGAGCGCCGCCTCGAACGGCTCCTCGCCGTCCTCGATGTGGCGGACGATGTTCTCGATCATCACGATGGCGTCGTCGACCACGAAACCGGCGCCGATCGTCAGCGCCATCAGCGAGAGGTTATCGAGCGAAAACCCGCAGAACCACATCACCCCGAAAGTCGCGACCAGGGACAGCGGCAGCGCCACGCCGGCAATGACGGTGGCGCGGATGGTCCGCAGGAACACCAGCACCACCATGATGACCAGCGCGACGCTGAGCACGAGGGTGAACTGCACGTCGCGGATCGAGGCGCGGATGGTGTCGGTACGGTCGTGCACCACCGTGAGCGTGACGCCCGCCGGCATCGAGCGTTGCAGTTTCGGCAGTTCGGCCTGAACCCGCTTCACGGTCTCAATAACATTGGCGCCGGGCTGGCGCTGAATATCGACCACGATCGCCGGGTTGCCCTGGTACCAGCCGCCGACCTTGCTGTTCTCCAGGCCGTCGACCACGTCGGCGATGTCGCGCAGCAGCACCGGCGCACTGTTGCGATAGGCGACCACGATGTTGCTATAGGCGGCCGCGGCGGCGATCTGGTCGTTGGCCGAGATGGTGTAGGACTGATGCGCGCCGTCGAGCGCGCCCTTGGCGCCTGACACATTGGCGGCGACGATCACGTTGCGCAGATCTTCGAGCGAGATGCCATAGCTGGCGAGCCGCGACAGGTCGGCCTGGATACGCACCGCCGGCTTGATGTTGCCTTGCACGGTGACGCGGCCGACGCCGGTCAGTTCGCTCAGCCGCGGCGCGAGTTGCGTGTCGGCGATGTCGCTCAGCTGCCGCAGCGAGATGTTGGCCGAGGTCAGTGCCAGCGTGACGATCGGCGTGTCGGCCGGATTGACCTTCGAATAGACCGGCGGATAGGGCAGGTTGCGCGGCAGCGTCGCCCCGGACGCGTTGATTGCGGCCTGGACGTCCTGCGCGGCCGCATCGATGTCGCGGCTGAGGTCGAACTGCAGCGTGACCTGGCTGACGCCGAAAGAGCTCGACGACGTCATCAGCGCGAGCGAGGGGATCTGCCCGAAATTGCGTTCGAGCGGCGCCGTCACCAGCGACGCCATGGTGTCGGGGCTGGCGCCGGGCAATTGCGTAGTGACCTGGATGCTCGGGAAGTCGACCTGTGGCAGCGACGACACCGGCAGGCCGAAATACCCGAGCAGTCCGCCCAGCAGGGTCGCAATGCCGAGCAGCGAGGTCGCGATCGGCCGGTAGATGAAGGGTGACGAAACGCTCATTGCGTCGTGCCCGGCAACCCGCCTCCGGGCGTCCGGCCCTTGGACCGCTCGCCGCTGCCTTGCGTCTCGCCGCGAATTCGCTTGGTGGCGCCCTTGGGCCGCGCCGGCGTGTCCACCGATGAGGTCGGCACGGTGTCTTCCGGCGCGGCCGACACCGTGACGCGCGTGCCGTCGGTGAGGCGGGCGAAGCCGGTCGTCACCACGCGGTCGCCGGCGCGCACGCCGGAGCCAAGCACGGCTTCGCGGTCGTCCTGCTTGGTGATGGTGACGGGCCGCATGCCGACCGTGCTGTTGTCCTTCACCACATACACGAACGGGCCGACCGGCCCGCGCTGCACGGCGGCGGTCGGCACCACCACCACCTGCTGCAGCGTATCGATCCGGAGCTGGATGTTGACGAACTGCCCCGGCCAGAGCTGCAGATTGGCGTTGGGAAACTCACCCTTGATCTTCACCGTGCCGGTGGTCTGATCGACCTGGTTGTCGATCACCACCACCTTGCCGCGGTCGAGCACGGCCTTGCCGTCGGCGCCCAGTGCGACGACCGGCAAGACACCTTCGGCCAGTCCGCGGTTCAGCTCCGGCAACGCCTGCTGCGGCAGGCTGAAGAACACCGAAATCGGCTGCAACTGAGTGATGACGACGATGCCCGTGGTGTCCGACGCCTTCACCAGATTGCCTTCGTCGATCAGACGGATTCCGGTTCGGCCGGCGATCGGTGCGACAACGTCGGTGTAGGACAGGATGGCGCGCGCGTTGTCGATCACCGCCATGTCGGCTTTGACCTGCGCCTCGAGCTGATTGACCAACGCCTTCTGGGTGTCTAGCTGCTGCTTGTTGATGGCATTGGTCGAGGCAAGACGCATGTAACGCTCGAGATCGAGCCGCGCGTTGGCGAGCGTCGCCTCATCCTGCGTCTTCTTCGCTACCGCCTGATCGTACTGCGCCTGGTAGATCGTCGGATCGATCTTGGCGAGCACGAAGCCTTTCGGAACGTCCTGCCCTTCGGTGAACAGGATGTTCAAAAGCTTGCCGTCGACCTGCGCGCGGACCGTCACGGTGTTGAGCGCGCGAGCGGTGCCGACGCCGTCCAGATAGACCGGCACATCGGCAAGCTTGGCATTGACCGCCAAGACCGGAATCGCATTTGAGGTACCCGGTCCGCCGCCGCCCTTGCGCTTGGGCCAGAAGGTCTGCTGAGTGACAGCCTGCGGCCAGGACGAAAAATAGACCGCCGCGACGCCTGCGATGACAAGGCCGCCCAGCAATGTAACGATAATGCGTCGCTTCGCGCTCATTGCCCTAGGGTCGTATTGGCCCCGACACCGGGCGGGAGCCAGCTGCCGCCCAGCGCCTGAAAGAGACTCAATACGGCCTGCAGTCGCGCGAACCGCGCCTGCACCAGGAGCTCATCGGCCGTAAACAGCGTCTGCTGGGTCTGGAGCACGGTGACGAGATCGACCGTGCCTTCGCGCAGGCGCGTCTCCGCAATGTTGAAAGCCTGGCGCGACGAGTTGACCACGAGCTGTTGCAACCGCTCGCGCTCCGCGCTGTCCGCAATGGCGATCAGCGCAATCTCCACGTCGCCGAACGCTGCCAGAATCGCCTGGCAATAGAGCTTCATCATCTCGATCTGCTGTCCGGTCGCCACGCCGAGCTGGCCCTCGAGCCGGAACCCATCGAGCAGCGGTTGGGTGAGGCCGGTAGCAACCGAGAAAAAGAAACTCTCCGGCCTGAACAACAGCTTCAGCAGCGGATTTTCGTACCCGCCCTGCCCGGTCAGCGTGATGCTGGGGAAGAAGGCCGCGCGCGCCTGTGCGACGCTCGCTTCGGCCGACGCTAGGTTGGCCTCGGCGAGCCGGATGTCCGGTCGCTGGAACAGCAATTCGGACGGCATGCCGGGCGTCACGCGGGGAATGCGCAGCCTATAGAGGCTGCCGCCCTTGACACGCACCTCGACCGGGGGACGCCCGATCAGCACCGCCAGCACGGCGATGTTCTGGCGCAGCGTCTGGTCGAACAGCGGAATGTTGGCGCGTACCGTCGCCACCACGCTCTCCTGCTGGGCGATGTCGAGCTGCGAGGCGGTGCCGGCGTTGAACCGCTGCTTGATCAGGTCGAGCACGCGGGTCGCGGCGGCGAGGTTCTGGCGGGCGATGCGGATGCGGTCTTGCGCCAACAGCACCTGCAGGTAGGCGGTGCCGACGCTGACGACGGTCGACAGCACCACCACCTCCTTGGCGAAGCGGGTGGCGGTGGCTGCTTCCTGCGCGGCGACCAGCGCAGCGCGGTTCTTGCCCCAGAAGTCGATCTCGTAACTTGCCGTGAGCCATGCCCGGTAGTTCTCACGCACCGGACCGCCCGGCGGCCGCGACCGCGTCGCGGTGCCGTCGAACTGCAACCCCGGCAGCAGCGGTGCGCCGGCGATCTGGGCCAGGGCGTCGGCCTGGATGATGCGGGCGATCGCCGCGCCGATGTTGAAATTCGCGGTCTGGGCTTCCTCGATGAAGCCGGTGAGTTCGGCGGAGTTGAAGCCGCGCCACCAGTCCAGCGCCGGGGGCGCGGTATCGCCGCGGCCTGCGCCATAGCCGGACGGGATGCCGGTGAGCGGCGGCCGCGGGGTTTCGAGAAGGCACCCGGTCAGCATTTGCACCAGAGCTAAGCCCCCAATGGCGACAAAGAAACGGCGAAAGCGCTCGTCATCAACCAGAGCACGCGCTCGTGATCGCACCGACATGGGACTAACTCTCGAACACCACAGACGCTCATGAAGCACACCGGGGGACGAGCGTTAACGCCACGCACGCAGTCCAGCCAACCCGCACCCGACCATACGCTATCAGGCCGGGGCCGGGCGACCACCTTAATTTCCGGACAGGTTAGACCCTGGCCGGGTTCCAGATCATTGATATACGGGGGAAATTGCCGAATCCTTCGGTCCCGGAATGGCGGACTTGCAGGCCCGCTACGGCGCGGCCCGGCCGGCAGGCGCCCCGGCACGGATCTGACCCGAATACCACTCCAGAATCTGCTCGCCGTTCCAGTGCAGGACGCCGTCGAAGCGGCGCACGTGGTCGTAAAACGCCTCGAGATACCCGATCCGGTGGGGCTGGCCGCTGATGTAGGGATGAATGGCGATCGCCATCACCTTGGCGCGGTGCCGGCCCTCGGCATAGAGCCGGTCGAACTGATCGATTGCCCGCCGCAGCAGATGCGCGCTCTCGTGATGCTGCACGATCATGAGCGTAATGTCGTTGATCTCGACCGTGTAGGGCAACGTCACCAGCGAACCATTGGCGGTGCGGATCGTCGAGGGCTCGTCGTCGTAGACCCAATCGCCGATGTATTTCACACCGGCTTCGACCAGGAACTCCGGCGTATCGAGCGTCTGAGTCAGGCCCGGCCCGAGCCAGCCAACCGGCCGCTTGCCGGTGAACTTTTCGAGGATGTCCATTGAACGGTGGATCATGCCGCGCTGATCCTCCTGCTTATGGATCGGCATCTGGTCGTAGGCGTGGCCCATGAACTCCCAGCCGAGCCGGCGCGCCTCCTCGGCCACACGGGTGTAGTCCTCGCAGGTACGGGCGTTGATCGAGAGCGTCGGCCGGATGCCAAGCCGCTCGTACAGCTCGAAGAACCGCCAAGCGCCGACCCGCATGCCGTATTCGTGCCAGCTCCAGTGCGGCACGTCGGGCAGCAGCGGTACGCCGGTCGGCGCCGGCAGCACCTGCCGCGGCATCGGCCGTCCGATGTCCCAGACCTCGTAATTAACGATGGTCCAGACCACGATGCGCGCATCGCCGGGCAGCCGGAGCGGCGGCCGGTCGACGATCGCCGAGAACTCGCAGCGTTCGCGCGGCAGCATGGGTGACGGCATGTGGCTCTCCGGCAGCGAGGGTTTCGCCTAACGTCATCGGATGATACGGGGGAGCATGACGACGATCTACCGGGCCAGTGCGCCATCCGCCGCAGCACATGCGGGGCAGATCTCGTTGCCCGCCACGATCGCGATCTTCCTTGGCGCCTTCGTGCTGACGGCATGGCCCTGGCTTTCCGGCCGCGTGACGATCCCGTGGGATGCCAAATCGCAATTCTTCCCGCCGGTGCAATTCCTCGCGACCTCGATCGCGCACGGCGAATGGCCGTGGTGGACCCCGCATGTGTTCGCCGGCTGGCCGCAGATTTCCGACCCGCAGTCGCTCTTGTTCTCCCCGCTGCACGTGCTGCTGGCAGCGTTCAATTCCGCGATCAGCCTGCGGGCATTCGACGCGGTGATCTTCGCCTATCTGGCCCTCGGCGGTATCGGCATTATCCTGTTCTTCCGCGACCGCCGCTGGCATGCCGGTGGCGCCGTGGTGGCGGCACTTGCCTTCGCGCTCGGCGGCGCCGCCAGCGCTCGCTTGCAGCACATCAGTCAGGTCATCAGCCTCGCCTATCTGCCGCTGACGCTGTGGCTGCTCGCGCGCGCATTGGAGCGCTCGTCCTGGCGGACCGGCGTTGCCGCCGGCGCGATGGCCGGATTGATGGCAATCGGCCGCGACCAGGTGGCGCTGCTGTGTCTCTATGTAGTCGCCGGATACGTGCTGGCCTACTGGCTCACCGGCACCGGCGTTGCCGACCGCCTGCGCCGCAGCTTGCGGCCGCTCTCGGCCGCCGCCGTCAGCGGAGTGCTGGTAGTCGCGGTGCCGGTCATCATGACCACGCTGCTGGCGGCGCGCTCGAACCGTCCTGCGGTCAGCTTCGAGTCCGCCGCCGCCGGATCGATCCATCCGGCGCATCTGCTGCAGCTCGTATTCGCAGACCTGTTCGGCGCGATGAGCCCCACGGTCGAATACTGGGCGCCGTCAACCGAGGTCTGGGAGACCGCCTGGGGCACGCCCCACCTCTACCTTTCGCAGAACATGCCGCTGCTTTACGCCGGGGCGCTGCCGATCCTGGCCATCGTGGCGTTCGGCCTGATCCGCGGCATCGCGTTCGCACGCGATATCCGGTTCTTCACCATCGCGGCAGCGCTGATGCTGCTGTACGCGCTCGGAGCCTATACGCCGGCCTTCCACCTGATGTACGAACTGCCGTTCGTCTCGCTCTACCGCCGCGCCGCCGATGCGACCTTCGTGTTCTGCGGCCTCTTGGCGATCGTCGCCGGCTACCTGGTGCATCGCTGGCTCTCCGGCACGGTGCCAGCGGCGATGCGTATCCAGCGGGTGATCGAAATCGCCTGTGCGCTCGCCCTGGTCGTGACCGCTTTGGCGGTCGCCGCCACGGTGGTCCAGATCGGAGCGGTCATCGAGCCGGTGCTCACCACGCTCGTCTTTACCGCTGCGGCCGTCGCCGCACTGATGCTGGCGCGCCGCACCGATGCACGAGCGCCGGTTGCCGCCGTGACGCTGCTGGCATTGTTCATGGCCGCCGATCTGCGCTGGAACAACGCGCCGCACGAATCGACCGCGCTGCCACCGGAGCGTTTCGAAGCCCTGCGGCAGGGCAGCACAGACCGGACCGTTCAGGTGCTGAAAGCTCATCTGGCGGCGGCCGCCGCGCCGGACCGCCGCGACCGGGTCGAGCTGATCGGCATCCGCTACCACTGGCCGAACCTCGGCCTGGCTCAGGGCTTCGACCACGTGTTCGGACACAATCCGCTGCGGCTGCGCTGGTTCTACGACGCCACCCACGTGGGCGACACCGTCGCGATCCCCTCGCAGCGGCAGTTCTCGCCGCTCTATCCGTCCTACCGCTCGGCGTTCGCCGACCTGATCGGCGTGCGCTTCATCGCGACCGGCGTCCCGGTCGAACAGATCGACACCTCGCTCAAGCCAGGCGACCTCAAGTTCGTCGCGCGCACGGACGACGCATTCATCTACGAAAATCCGCGCGCGCTGCCGCGCGTGATGCTGTTCGCCGACTGGCGGCTCGCCGATTTCGACGACCTGATCCGCAACGGCTGGCCGGATGCCGATCCGGCCCGTACCGTGCTGCTCAAGCGCGCCCCGCACGGACTCTTGCGGATGCCGGGTGGCGCGCTGGGAACCGCCCGGATCGTCCGCTATGCCAACACCGAAATCGTCGTCGAGGTGACGGCGCCGCTCGACGAAATCCTGGTGCTCAACGACGTCTGGCATCCCTGGTGGCGGGCGACGGTCGACGGCGTGGAGACCGAGATTCTCAAGGCCAACGTGATCTTCCGTGCGGTGGTGGTGCCGCGCGGCCGGCACATCGTGCGTTTCACGTTCCATCCGTTCATGGGCGCCATGAGCGAGATTGCCGGCAAGTTCCGGAATAAGCCGTAGGCGAAGGAACTGGCTCCCGCATTCCGGGTCGCGGCGGAGCCGCGAGCCCGGAATCCATTGCGCCGAGTGACGCGACAAAATTTGGATTCCGGACAGCCGCTTCGCGGCTTCCGGAATGACGCCGGAGCGAGTTCTCGTCAGCGGAAATTCACCATGGAGAAATGCTGCGGGACGTGAGATTGTCGCCCCGCGCCAATCACCCTAACAGACCAGCAAAACGGCGCAGGGCGGAAACGCAATGTCGGTCGAGGCGGCAAGCGTGGCGGTGCGGCGGGGCGCGTTCGCGCAGTCGCCCTGGTACGCGCGCATCAGGCTCGAACACGTGGTGATGGGCGGCGCGATCGTCGCGCTCATCGTGCTCGTCGTGCTGCCGCTCCTGTCGCTGCTGCTCGGCAGCCTGAAGGGCGACGAGGGCCTGAGCCTCGACCACTTCAGCGAAGTGCTGACCGGCCGGCTCTACGTCACCGCGCTGAAGAATTCGCTCATTCTCGGCGCCTGGACCGGGCTGTTCAGCCTGATCATCGGCCTCGTGCTGGCCTGGGCGGTAAGCCGCACCAACGTGCCATTGAAGCCGCTGATCCAGGTCACCGCGACGCTGTCCTACCTGTCGCCGCCGTTCCTGACCGCGATCGCGTTCACCTACCTGTTCAGCCCGAACGCCGGCCTGATCAACGTGCTGATGCGCGACGTGCTCGGCCTCTCCTGGCTCACCTGGAACGTGTTCTCGATGCCGGGCCTGGTGCTGGTCACGGTGCTGCACACATTTCCGTTCGTCTATCTGCTCGCATCGAGTGCGCTGCAGTCGGTCGATGCCTCCTACGAGGAGGCGGCGCAGATATTGGGCGCCAGCAAGCTGCGCACCGCATTCTCGATCACCGCGCCGCTGGTGGCGCCGGCGATCCTGTCCGGCACGCTGCTCGCGTTCGTCAACGCACTCGCGCTGTTCGGCTCGCAGGCAATCATCGGCCTGCCGGGGCGCATCTTCACGCTGCCGACCCGCATCTACGCGCTGTTCGACTATCCGCCCGAATACGGGCTCGCCTCGGCGCTCTCGCTGGTGCTGGTCCTGATCACCGTGGTGGCGCTCTATCTGCAGCGCGCCTTCCTCGCCCGGCGCTCCTATGTGACGCTCGGCGGCAAGGGCTCGCGGCCGCAACTGATGGACCTCGGAGCCTTCCGGTTCGTGCTGCTCGGCTTCGTGCTGCTGATCTTCCTGGTCTCGATCATTGCGCCTTACGCGACGTTGACCGCGGTGTCGTTCTCCAAATCCTGGGGGCTCGATTTCTGGAAGGGCCTGACACTCGAGAACTACCGGTTCATCCTGTTCGAGTACAACGTCACCCAGCGCGCCATCACGAACAGTCTGATGCTCGCGACCGCCGCCGCGTTCATCGCGGTGCTGCTGGGCGCGGTGATCGGCTGGATCGACTTGCGCACGCGCCTGCCGGGCCGCAAGCTCCTCGACTACACCTCGCTCATCCCGCTCGGGCTGCCCGGCATCGTGGTCGCGGTTGCGCTGATCCAGTTCTGGCTCGCCATGCCGATCGCGCTCTACGGCACGCTGGCGATTCTGCTGCTGGCTTATGTCGGGCGCTACATTCCGCTCGGCGTGCGTGCCGCCAACGCTTCGCTGCGGCAGATCGATCCGTCGCTGGAAGAGAGCGCGAAGATTCTCGGCGCCTCCTGGGCGACCACAATGCGCGAGATCACGCTGCCCTTGATCCGGCCCGGACTGTTCGCTGGCTGGCTGCTGGTGTTCGTGCCGGTGATCCAGGAACTGTCGGCCTCGATCCTGCTGTTCTCGTCGAGCTCCATCACGCTCGCGGTCGCGGTCTACAATCTCTACGAGACCGGCTACATCGAGCCGGTGGCGGCGCTGGCGATGATCAACATGATGATCATCGGCGTGGCCATTGCCTTCGCCAACTGGCTGGGCGGCGGCCGTCTGGCGCGCGGCGACGCCGCCCCGGTCGGGACGTGAGGGTGGAGATGGCCGGCATCACCATCCGCGGATTGTCGAAGAGCTTCGGCGCCGGCGAGACCGACGTCGCCGCGGTCGACGACGTCAGCCTCGACATCAAGGACAATTCGTTTGTCACGCTGCTCGGGCCCTCGGGCTGCGGCAAGACCACGACGCTGCGGCTGATCGCCGGCTACATCGTGCCCGACAAGGGCTCGATCGAGGTCGACGGCCGCGTGGTCTCGTCCGCCAAGGGCGTCGTGCCGCCGGAAGCCCGCGGCATGGGCATGGTGTTCCAGAACTACGCGGTGTGGCCGCACAAGACCGTGTACGAGAACGTCGTGTTCGGTCTCAAGCTGCGCAAGGTGCCGGGCACGGAAGCCAGGCGCCGGGTCGAGGAGACGCTGGGGCTGGTCAACCTCGGCGGGCTCGAAGGCCGGTATCCGAACGAGCTGTCCGGCGGCCAGCAGCAGCGCGTCGCGCTCGCCCGCTCTCTCGTGGTCGAACCATCAATCCTGTTGCTTGATGAGCCGCTGTCCAACCTCGATGCCAAGCTGCGCGAACGCATGCGGGTCGAACTGAAGGACCTGCAGCGCCGGACCCGTATCACCTTCGTGTACGTCACCCACGATCAGGCCGAGGCGCTGGCGCTCTCCGACATGGTCGCGGTGATGAACGCTGGCCACCTGCAACAATATGGAACGCCATTCGAGGTCTATGCCCATCCGGAGAACCGCATGGTGGCGGACTTCATGGGGCTGGTGAACCTGGTGCCGGGGCGATTGCGCGCGTTGAAGAACGGCGGCGGCGGCACCATCGACGTCGCCGGCGATCTCGCGCTCGACGTCGCCAAGATCGACGGGCTGATCGCCGGCGAGAGCGTCGATATTGCGATCCGGCCGGAGAACATCCGTCTCGCCCCCGCCAATGGCGCGGCCGCCGGCGCGGCAACCATCACCAACCACGTTTTCCTCGGCAACATCAGCGAATACTATGCGGCGCTGCCGTCCGGCCAGGTGCTGCGGGTGCAGACCCATCCGCTGCAACGGTTCGCCGTCGGCGACCGGGTGGCCGTGGAGATCGACGCGACGCAATGCAGCGTGTTCCGCCGGACTGGAGACGACTCGCAGATATAGACAACGCGTGTCCCGGACGCGGTGCAGCACGCAGTGATGCACCGCTGATCCGGGACCGCAACAGACACCGCCCTCTTTCCCGGGTCTGCAGCGCAACACGAAGACGCGCTGCGCTGCGCCCGGGACACAGTCACGAACTTCGGAGTGCAGGGATGAACAAACCCGTTTCACCGGCCGCCGCCCTGAAGGGCGAGGAGCACTGGACCAACAAGGGCAGCGATGTCCGGCTGTTTCTGTGGAACAAATACGCCGATCCGGCGGGCCCCGCCGGCCGCATCCTGTTCGTGCACGGCTCGTCGATGGCCTCGACGCCGACGTTCGACCTGCAGGTGCCGGGCCGGCCGTCGCCGATGGAATATTTCGCCGCGCGCGGCTACGACTGCTGGTGCGTCGACATGGAAGGCTACGGGCGTTCGACGAAAGATCGCGACCACAATTCGCCGATCGCGTACGGCGCCGACGATTGCCTGGCGGCCGCGCAGTACATCGAGAAGCTGCGAGGCAGGAAGCCGCTCCTGGTCTACGGCATCTCGTCGGGCGCGTTGCGCGCCGCGCTGTTTGCCCAACGCCATCCCGAACTGGTCGCACGGCTTGCGTGCGACGCCATGGTGTGGACTGGCGAAGGTTCGCCGACGCTCGCCGAGCGGGCAAAGAGACTGCCGGAGTTCCGCGCCAAGCTGCGCCGGCCGATCGACCGCAAGTTCGTGCGCTCGATCTTCGAGCGCGATCATCCCGGCACGGCCGACGACAATGTGATCGAGGCATTCGCCGACGCGATCCTCAAGCTGGACGACTCGATCCCGAACGGCACCTACGTGGATATGTGCTCGAACCTGCCGGTGTGCGATCCGGAAAGGATCAATGTGCCGACGCTGATCATGCGCGGCGAATACGACGGCATCGCCAGCATGACCGACCTGCTGAAGTTCTTCGAGAAGCTGCCGAGTCCGGACAAGCAGTTCAGCGTCATGCCGGGCATCGCGCACGCCTCGTTCCACCAGAAGAATTACGAGATCTGCTACCACATCCTGGAGGGCTTCTTCTCGCAACCGGCGCCGATCTACCGCACCGGGCACTAAGCCGCTTTCTCGTCATTCCGGGGCGCGCCGAAAGGCGCGAGCCCGGAATCCACGCCTTGCCGCAATGACGCACCACCGTTGAACCGCGACTGCTTCGTCGCTATGGATTCCGGGTTCGCGAGTTGCGCTCGCGACCCGGAATGACCGGCGAAAATAACGCTGGCATGTGAATCAGGGAACAAGGAAACGCCGATATGAAACTCTCCGCCCCGCTTTGCGCGCTCGCGCTGTTCGCGCTCTTGACCCCGGCCCACGCCCAGGACGCCGTCGATCCCGCCAAGGCGAAAGCCGAGGGCAAGGTGATCTGGTACACCTCGACGCCGATCGGCCAGGGCCAGAAGATCGTCGACGCCTTCCAGAAAGAGACCGGCATCAAGGTCGAAATGTTCCGGTCGGGCGGATCGGCGATCCTGCGCCGCTTCCAGCAGGAGATGGACGCCGGCCGGGTCGCGGTCGACGTGCTCACCCATTCGGAGCCGGCCGCCGCCAATGCGCTCGGCAAGAAGGGATTCTTCGTCGCCTTCAAGCCGAAGAATTTCGACAAGGTGCCGGACGCCGCCAAGGACCCGAACGGCTTGTTCGTCGGCCAGCGGCTCAACATGATGACCCACTACCTGCGCAGCGACAAAGTCGCCGCCGCCGACGAGCCGAAGACCTGGGACGACCTGCTCAGTCCGAAATACAAGGGCATGCTGGTGATGACCGACCCGTCCTACACCTCGCTGCAGGTGTCGGTCGTCGGCATGATGTCGAAGGCGCGCGGCTGGAGCTTCTACGAGAAGCTGCGCGGCAACGACGTCATGATCGTGCAGGGCAACCAGCAGGTCGCCGACGCGCTCAAGCGCGGCGAGCGGCTGATCGCGGTTGGCGCGCTCGATTCCTACGCTGCCGACCTGAAGAAGGGCGGGCATCCGATCAAGACGCTCTATCCGTCGGACGGACTGTTCGTCATTCCCTCGCCTACTTCGGTGGTGAAGGGCTCGCCCAATCCCAATGCCGCCAAGCTGTTCGCGGAGTTCATGATCGGCGACACCGCGCAAAAGATCTTTCCCGCCGATGGCGGCTATTCGTCCCGCATCGACATCGCGCCGCCGGCGGGCTCGCCCGACCTCGGCAGCCTGAAGATTCTCGCGGTCGACAACGACTTCATCGAAAAGGAAGCCCCCCGCATCAAGAAGCGGTTCAACGAGATCTTCCAGTAGGGCTTGTCGTTGTTGAACTGGATCAGCCAGCCAAACCGTATCGAAGCAGTCCTGGAAGGATACAATAATGCTTCCCCACCGCCGCCGGTTTCTGCATTTGGCCGCGAGTGCCGCCGTGCTTCCCACCTTGTCGGGAATCGCCAGCGCGCAGAATTACCCTGCGAGGACCGTTCGGCTCGTCGTGCCCGTCCCGGCAGGAGGCCCCATCGACGTCTTGGCGCGCTTGTACGGCCAGAAGCTTGCGGAGCGTTGGAACCAACCGGTGGTGGTTGAGAACCGCGCGGGCGCGACCGGAACCATCGGCACTGAGGTTGTGGTCAGGGCACCGCCGGACGGTTACACGCTGCTTTTTACCGTCGATCTGCCAATCACGATGGCGCCCGCGCTGCTCAAGCCGCGCTACGATGCCGAGCGCGACCTGATTCCGATCGCTTCCGTCGCGACAGTTGAAAACATGCTGGTGGTGAACGCTTCGACCGGCATTCGTTCACTCGCTGATCTTGTTGCCGCCGCAAAGGCCAAGCCCGGCGCACTCACGTTTTCCTCGGCGGGCATCGCATCGCCGGCTCATCTCTGTGGCGAAATGCTCAAGCAACAAGCCGGCATTGAGATGACGCACGTTCCCTTCCAGGGTGCCCCACCCGCTCTCAACGCCGTCTTGTCCGGCGCCGTGACCATGTTTTGCGGTCCGATCCCGTTGGAAATGGGTCATGTCAAATCGGGTAAACTCAACGCACTCGGCGTCACCGGAGCAACTCCGTCGCGGTTGGCTCCGGAGCTTTCCACGATCGCCTCTTCCTATCCTGGTTTTGTGATTTCAAATTGGTTCGCGCTATTCGCTCCCGCCGGAACGCCCTCCGAGGTGACGAAATTTCTGCAGAGCGAACTCAACGCAGTCTATGGCGATGCCAAACTGCAGGAGAAGCTAACGGTATTGGGTATGGATCCGGTGTGGCGATCTCCGGCCGAGCTGGCTCAGGCGATCAAGAACGACACCACCAAGTGGATGAAGTTCATCCAGGCGACAAGCATCAAAGCGAACTAGGCGGACTCATCCCCGTGCGCCACGTCTGCCACGTTGCCACCGGCTAAACCGCGACCTTCTGCAGAAAGCCTTCAACCTCCGCGCGCAGTTCGGCGGCGGCGGCCTCGACCGCCTCCGATGCCGCCAGCACGATCTCGGCCGATCCGCGGGTTTCGGTCGCGGCTCCGGCAACCTCGCCGAGTACGGCGACGATCTCCTTGGTACCGAGCGCCGCACTGGCGACATTCTGCGAAATCTCGCCGGTCGCGGCACTCTGCTGCTGCACCGACGCCGCGACCGCCGACGCATGGGCGTTGATCTCCTGCATGCGGTCGGCGATGCGGCGGATGGCCGTGACGGCGGCGCCAGTCGAGGCCTGCACGGCGGCGATCTGGCTCGAGATTTCTTCGGTCGCACGCGCGGTCTGTACCGCCAGTGACTTCACTTCCGCGGCCACCACGGCGAAGCCGCGGCCGGCCTCGCCGGCGCGCGCCGCCTCGATGGTGGCGTTGAGCGCGAGCAGGTTGGTCTGTCCGGCGACGTCCTGGATGAGCTTGACCACGTCGCCGATCTTTTGCGCGGTCTGGGCCAGTGAACCGATTTGATCGTTGGTGCCGCGCGCTTCGCCGGCTGCGACGCCGACCAGATGGCTGGTCCGGTCAAGCTGCCGGCTGATTTCGTCGATTGACGCCGAGAGCTCGTTGGCCGCCGATGCCGCGATCTCGACATTGGCGGATGCTTCGTTCGACGTATTGACCGCGCCCTCGGCGCGCTGCGAGGTCTGGCGCGACGCCGAAAACAGCGTGGAGGCGGTCACCCGCATCGAGCCGGCGTGATTGTCGAATGTGCTGAGCATCGCCTCGATGCGCTGCCGGAACGCCGCAATCGCCGTATCGATCATGACGCGTCTTTGTTCGTGCGCGATCAGACGTTCACGCTCCTGATCCTGGCGGCGGCGCTCGGTGACATCCTGGTGGGTCGCCACCCACCCGCCGTCGGTCATCAGCCGGCTCGATACCGAGATCTCCCGGCCGTCGGGCAATTTCCGGATGTCGACCATCGCCTTCTTGTCGCGCATCCGTTGCAGTGTATCGGCGACGTAGCGTTCCGGGTCTCCCCCGAACGTCCCGGTGCGCTTGCGATGCGCGAGCAGGTCGCGCAGCGGAACCCCGGGCCTCGTCAGCACGGGATCGAGTCCGTAGATCTCGATGTAGCGGTCGTTGCACAGCACCAGCCGCGCCCCGCCGTCGAACATGCAGAGGCCTTCCGACATGTTGTTGAGGGCGGCGTTGAGGCGCGCGCGTCGGGTGCGGACCCGCCGGGAAAAGGCCACGACGGCGAGGCCGCAAACGACAGCACCGAAGACCACAATGACAAGCGTCAGCCAATAAAGGTCTAACGGAAATCCGGCGAGACCGTCCAGCATGTCGCGAAAGGCCCGATCAGGTTGAGCGCGGGAGAGTAGCCACAACCAGTTGTTTTAGAGTTAATCCAGCGAGCCCGGAGCGGTCGCCCGGATGGCCAGATTTATGCTTCTGGATGAGTGACTTACTTCCACGGAATGCGTGCCTTGACAGAGCGCGGCAGGGAGCGCGACACGGGAGCGAGCCGGGGGATCGACACCGATGCACCGCCTGCCCGCCTGCCGCTTCCTTCGGATGGCCGCCGCCGTTCTGCTCACGGCGTTTGTCCTGCTCGTGCCGGCCGCCGCCGAACCGGGGTCCGATAGCGACCCGGCCGGGTTCGAAGCCCTCCGGCTGTTGCTCGAGCGCGTGGAGGTGACACTCAAGCGCGAGGGGCTGAGCGCCCAGACGCTCTACGACCTCGGGCGGACACTCAGCCCGGCACGGGACGAATTGCATGGTCGGATCGCCAATCTCGAGCCGAAATTCGCCCAGATCGAGGAGCGCCTGAAGAAGCTCGGGCCGCCTCCCGCCAAGGACGCGCCGCCCGAGAACCCGGCACTTGCCGAAGAACGGGCGCGCCTCAATCAGGAACTGAGCGAAATCGAAGCGCCTCTCAAGCAGGCGCGCTCGCTGGCCGCGCGGGCCGATCAGATTTCCGAGCAGATCACCGAGAAGCGCCGCGACGCCTATGCGCGGCAACTTTTCGAACAAAGTCCGAGCGTGCTGTCGCCCTCGCTTTGGCTCGACTCCGCACATGCGCTCCGCGGCGAGACCGGCGACCTCGTGTACGAGCTGCGTGCATGGGCGGACGTACTGCGCGCGCCGGAGAACCTGTCGCGTACCGGCGTTGCCGCGCTGGCGTCGCTGGCGATCTGCGTCGCGGTCTTGCTGCTGCGCCGCTGGCTGCGGCGGCACGGCGCCGGCGCTCCCGGCACGCCGACCCGCTTCGGCAAGGCGGTTGCCGCACTCGGCGTGATCCTGCGGATCATGCTGGTGGCACCGCTCATGACCGTAGCGATCATCGCGGTTCTGGAAACTCTCCAGCTGTTGCCTCACCACTTGATCGAGCTGGCCCATGGACTTGCGGCCGCAGTCGCCATCGCGTCCGGTGGCCGCGCCGTCGCCACCGGCGTGCTGGCGCCCGAAGCCCCGGAGCGCCGGCTGATCGCGCTCGACGATGCGACCGTCGGGGTGCTGATGCGTGCGCTGGTCTGGAGTGCGCGCGCGATGGGGCTCCTGGTGCTGTCGTTAGTCGTTCATAAGATGCTGACGGCGCCGCCGGTGCTGCTGATCACCACCAACATGGCGTTCGCACTGGTGGTGTGCGGACTGCTGGCGCAGCTGCTATGGGCTTCGTATCGCCCGCGCGCGCAGGTCGACACCGAGACGCTGCCGCGGGCGCTGTGGATCCGCGCCATCGGCTGGCTCGCGCTGACCGTGATGGTGGTGGCATTGCTGACCGGCTATTCGGGCTTTGCGACGTTCATCGCCGAGCGGATGCTGTCGACGCTTGCCGTGCTCGGCATGCTGTTTCTGCTGCTGATTCTCACCCACACCCTGTTCATCGAACGGCTGGGGGCCGGTACCGCGCGCGGCCGCGCAATTGCGGCGAATTTCGGCGTCAGCCCGCGGCGGCTTGGGCTGATCGCCAGCCTCGTCTCGGGCGGCATCTGCCTGTTCCTGATTCTCGGCGCGCTGATCCTGATCGTCGGCCCCTGGGAGGTGAGTGCCGGCGATTTCCTCGACACCCTCAAGGGCTTCGCGTTCGGCTTTCGGATCGGCGAGGTCACCATCTCGTTCGGCGCCATCCTGGCTGCGGCGTTCTGGCTGCTGCTGGCGCTCCTCATCACCAAGGCGCTGCAGAAATGGCTCGAACGCTACTTGCTGCCGCGCACCGAGATGGAGCCGAGTCTGCAGCAGTCGATCGGCGCGATTGCCGGATATATCGGTGTGATCGTCGCGATCGTGTTGGCGCTGACGCAGCTCGGAATCGATCTGCAGAAGGTGGCGCTGATCGCCGGCGCGCTGTCGGTCGGCATCGGCTTCGGCCTGCAGTCGATCGTCTCGAACTTCGTCTCCGGCCTGATCCTGCTCGCCGAACGGCCGATCCGGATCGGCGATCTCGTCGTCGTCAAGGGCGAGGAAGGTTACGTCAGGCGCATACGCGTGCGGGCGACCGAGATCGAGACGTTCGACCGCGCCAGTGTCATCATCCCAAATGCGGAGTTCATCACCGGCGCGGTAAAGAACTGGACGCACGCCAACACCACCGGCCGAATCATCCTCAAGGTCAAGCTGCCGTACAGCAACAATCCGGAACTCGTTTGCGAGACGCTACTGGCGAGCGCGAACGAACACCCGCGCGTCCTCAAGCAACCACCGCCGCGCGCGTTGCTGCTCGGCTTCGGCGACACCTCACTAGAGTTCGAACTGCGCGCCTTCATCGGACATGTCGACGATGGGCTCGTCACCCGAAGCGATCTGCACCTCGACATCCTGCGCCGCTTCCGCGCAGCCGGGATCGCGATGACCCCGCCGCCGCCACCGCCGCCCGTCATTTTCACCCGCCCGGCGCCCGACCCGGATGAGGAAGGCCCCCAAAAGAGGTGAATCACCGATTGTGCAGCAATGCGCTCTCCCCGCGTGCGCGGGAGGGGACGGGAAAACCGCGGCAGCCCAGCCTAAGGCCTTTTACTGGCATCCAAAATCTATGGCAGTTGATCCCCGAGGCCCTCCATGCTTCTGCCATCCTGGCGTGGCACCGAGGCGGCATTCCGAGGAGAAGGGGGCGATGGGGAGGTTTTTGCTTTTGCGTTTGAGCGGACTGGCGGCCGTGGCGCTGCTCGGCGCCTGCGCGGCCGATCGCGACCCGGTGATGAGCGATCCGAGCTTCTACCAAAAGCTGACGACGGTCGACGCCAAGGTCGACGCCGGGATGGCGGCGTCGATGATTTCGGGCTATCGCGCCAACAATGGCCTCACCGCCGTCACGATCGATCCGACGCTGATGCAGATGGCCGAGGAGCAGGCCCGCGCCATGGCGGCGCGCGACAAGCTTGACCACAGCGTCTCGCGGGAGTTCAACGACCGGCTTCGCGCCAAAGGCTACAATGCCAGCGCGGCGGCCGAAAACATCTCGGCCGGCTACCATACGCTGGCTGAAGCCTTCTCGGGCTGGCGAGACTCTCCGCCTCACCGCAAGAACATGCTGCTCAACGGCGCGACCAAGATGGGCATCGCAGCCGTGCAAGCGCCGAAGTCCAAGTTCAAGGTTTACTGGGCGCTGATCATCGCGGCGCCCGGCGGCCGCCGCGGCTAAACAGACCTCCCGCAACGAATTTGATTGGCGGGGACCGCGGTCTTGCGGCCGTCGTTCGTTTGTTTGGGGGCTCGGTGCTCTGCGTGTCCCGGCGCAGTTCATCGCCATAAATGCGACCGCGCGCGCTCGACGCGCCAAGGCGAAGCGCCGCAGACCCGGGGCTGCAAACCCCGGATTGCAAACCGCGTCCATCGCGGTCCCGGATCGGCAGTGCAGCACTCCGTGCTGCACTGCATCGGACACAGAGAAGGACAGATCACGCCGCCGCGGCGAGCTTCCCGTTGAAGGTCAGCCCCTGCTTGCCGGCCGAGATCGTGACCTTCTCACCGTCCTTGACGCTGCCGGCCAGGATCATCTCGGCAAGCGGATCCTGGATCGACTTCTGGATCACCCGCTTGAGCGGACGTGCGCCGTAGGCCGGGTCCCAGCCCTTCTCGGCGAGCCATTCGCGCGCCGCCGGCTCAAGCTTGATCTCGATCTTGCGGTCCTCCAAGAGCTTCGACAGCCGCTTCATCTGGATGTCGACGATCTTGGTCATCTCGCTCCGCTTGAGCCGGTGGAACAGGATGATCTCGTCAACGCGGTTCAGGAATTCCGGCCGGAACGCCGAGCGCACCACCGCCATCACCTGGTCCTTGACGGCGTCGGTATCCTGCCCGTCCGGCTGGTTGACCAGGAAGTCGGCGCCGAGGTTCGACGTCATAACGATCAGCGTGTTGCGGAAGTCGACCGTATGACCCTGGCCGTCCGTGAGACGGCCGTCGTCCAGCACTTGCAGCAGGACGTTGAACACGTCGGGGTGCGCCTTCTCGATCTCGTCGAACAGGATTACCTGGTAAGGCCGCCGCCGCACCGCCTCGGTGAGCGCCCCGCCCTCGTCGTAACCGACATAGCCGGGGGGCGCGCCGATCAGCCGCGCGACCGAGTGCTTCTCCATGTACTCCGACATGTCGATGCGTAAGAGCGCGCTCTCGTCGTCGAACAGGTATTCGGCGAGCGCCTTGGTCAGTTCGGTCTTGCCGACGCCGGTCGGGCCTAAGAACATGAACGAGCCGATCGGCCGGTTCGGGTCCTGCAGGCCGGCGCGGGCGCGCCGCACCGCGGTGGACACCGCCTTGACGGCCTCGGCCTGACCGATCACCCGCTTGCCGAGCTCCTGCTCCATGCGGAGCAGCTTCTCCTTCTCGCCTTCAAGCATCCGGTCGACGGGCACGCCGGTCCAGCGCGACACCACCTGGGCAACCTGGTCGGCGGTCACTTCCTCCTCGACCATGTCGCCGCCGTGGGCCTTGCTCTCGATCGCGGTGAGTTTCCGCTCGAGTTCGGGGATCCGCCCATAGGCCAGTTCGCCTGCCTTCTGGTACTCGCCCTTGCGCTGGGCATTGGCCAGTTCGGCACGCAATTGATCGAGCTCGGTCTTGAGCTTCTGGGCGTCGGACAGCTTGCTCTTCTCCGACTGCCATCGGGCGGTCAGGTCGGCGGAGCGCTTTTCCAGTGCGGTCAGCTCTTTGTCGAGATTCTTCAGGCGGTCCTTGGAGCCCGCATCGGTCTCCTTCTTGAGCGCCTCCTGCTCGATCTTCAGCCGCACGATCTCGCGGTCGATCGAGTCGAGCTCCTCCGGCTTGGAATCGACCTGCATCTTCAGCCGCGCCGCCGCCTCGTCGATCAGGTCGATCGCCTTGTCGGGCAGGAAGCGGTCGGTGATGTAGCGGTTCGACAGCGTCGTGGCCGCGACGATCGCCGAGTCGGTGATCCGCACGCCGTGATGCTGCTCGTACTTGTCCTTGAGGCCGCGCAGGATCGAGATGGTGTCCTCGACCGACGGCTCGGACACGAACACCGGCTGGAACCGGCGCGCCAGCGCGGCGTCCTTCTCGACGTGCTTCTTGTACTCGTCGAGCGTGGTCGCGCCGATGCAGTGCAGTTCACCGCGGGCGAGCGCCGGCTTGAGCAAATTCGAAGCGTCCATCGCGCCGTCCGCCTTGCCGGCGCCGACCAGGGTGTGCATCTCGTCGATGAACAGGATGATCTGCCCGTCCGAGGACGTCACCTCGTTCAGCACGGCCTTGAGCCGCTCCTCGAACTCGCCGCGATACTTGGCGCCCGCGATCAGCGCGCCCATGTCGAGCGACAGGAGCTTCTTGTCGTGCAGGCCTTCCGGCACGTCGCCGTTGACGATGCGCTGGGCGAGCCCCTCGACGATGGCGGTCTTGCCGACACCCGGCTCGCCGATCAGCACCGGATTGTTCTTGGTCCGGCGCGACAGCACCTGGATGGTGCGGCGGATTTCCTCGTCGCGGCCGATGACCGGGTCGATCTTGCCGTCGCGCGCCGCCTGGGTCAGGTCGCGGGCATACTTCTTGAGCGCGTCATAGGCGTTCTCGGCCGATGCCGAATCCGCGGTGCGGCCCTTGCGCAGCGCCTCGATGGCGGCGTTGAGATTCTGCGGCGTGACGCCCGCGCGGGCCAGGATCTTGCCGGCGTCGCTCTCCTTGTCGAGCGCGATCGCCAAGAGCAGCCGCTCGACGGTGACGAAGCTGTCGCCGGCCTTCTCGGCGATCTTCTGCGCGTTGTCGAAAATCCGCGCCAGCGCCGGGTCGAGATAGACTTGGCCGGCGCCGCCGCCCGAAACCTTCGGCCGCTTGGCGAGGGCCGCCTCGACCGCCTGCAGTGCCTGGCGGGAATTGCCGCCGGAGCGGTCGATCAGGCCCGCGGCGAGCCCCTCGGGGTCGTCCAGCAGGACCTTGAGCAGATGATCGGGTGAAAATTGCTGGTGGCCCTCGCGCTGGGCCAGACTTTGCGCAGACTGCACGAACCCGCGCGCGCGATCGGTGTATTTCTCGAAATCCATGGCTTCTTCCCTCAGCCTATTCATCCGCCCTTTCGGCGCGGGGAGAACATCTTCGTTGGGTCTGGTTTACCGGCCATGAAGTAGATCAAGGCGGGGAAACCGTTGAATTGGGATGGGACCCCCGGTGGGCAATCCTCGCCCGATATGTGGGTGCCCCGCCATAAGGGTGGAAGAGGTTTTTGCGTGATTTTCGTGCGGGACTGGTCATACGGCCAGCGGCCGGGTTAACAACCGGCGAATGACGAGCACAGCCACCGTTCAATCGATCTATCGCTATCCGGTGAAGGGTCTCTCGCCCGAGCGGCTCTCCCGAACGCGGCTGGTCGAGGGCCAGACGCTGCCGGCCGACCGGCTCTACGCCATCGAGAACGGACCGTCCGGCTTCGACCCGGCGGCTCCAGGCTACCTGCCGAAGACCCGCTTCCTGATGCTGATGAAGAACGAGAGGCTTGCCCACCTCCGCACCCGGTTCGACGAGGCGAGCCATGTGCTGAGGATCGAGGCGGACGGCCGGGAGGTGGCACGCGGCGACCTACAGACGCCGGAGGGCCGGGCCGCGGTCGAGCAGTTTTTCCGCGGTTACTGCTCCGACGAGCTGCGCGGGCCGCCCCGGGTGCTCGCCGCGCCGGGCCACAGCTTCTCGGACGTAGCCAAAAAGGTGGTGTCGATCATCAATCTCGCCTCCGTGGCGGCCATCGAAAGTGCTGTCGGATCGCCCGTTCATCCGCTACGGTTCCGCGGCAACGTCTATGTCACCGGCTGGCCTGCCTGGCGCGAATTCGACCTTGTGGGCCGGGAGATTGGGATCGGTCGCCAGGTGCGGCTAAAGGTCGTCAAGCGAATCGTGCGCTGCGCGGCGACTAATGTGGATCCGGAGACCGGCCTCCGAGACTTGGCGATCCCGAACACGCTGTTTCAGTCTTTTGGACACCCAGACTGCGGCGTCTATTGCGAGGTGGTAGCCGGCGGCGAGATGGAGGTGGGCGATGAACTCCATACTTAGAAAGCTCGTCGTGTCGAACCTAATGCTCGCGCTGCCGGCGTCGGCGCATGCCGATCCCGCGATGGACGCGCTGGTCGCGGCCTATCCGGACCATCTCGTCAGGCATGACGGCAATGATTTAATCTGGAGGGACGGCACGCGCATGCCGATCTCCGATGGCCGGACCGGCAAGACCTTCGACGAACTGCTGAACAGCCCCGATGTCGAGGATCAGTTCACTTTTCCCTATCCGCTCGGTCCCGACGTGAGGCCGCCTGGTGTCAACGAGGACCCGGGCCGCATCCGGTACGAACCAATGTTCGTCAAGATGTACGGAGATTGCCGCAAAAGCGAAGTCACCAAGCAGCTAAAGCCGGTCTATTGGATGCCAGCGCGGCGCGGCGGCTCGGTCCGGGTCACGACGGTCAACGGAGTCGACGAACGGCTGGCCGCGGTGGTGAAGGACCTCGAGGGGCTACCGGCCCGCATGACCCAGTATCTGGTGCCATCGTCCGGGACCTACAACTGCCGGACGATTGCCAACACCGACCGGCTATCCGTGCATTCCTTCGGGGCGGCGATCGACATCAACACCCAATTCACTGACTATTGGGAGTGGTCGAAAGGGTCCAACGGTCCGCCAAAATGGCGCAACCGGATTCCGGGGCAAATTGGCGAGATCTTCGAGCGCCACGGCTTCATCTGGGGCGCCAAGTGGTTTCACTTCGACACCATGCACTTCGAATATCGCCCGGAACTCATCGCCCTGGCGAAGCAGGGCTGGCCGAGGCGCTGAGCACAGGGGCTGAACAGCGTGTGATCGGGTCAGGAAAGCGCTTCTCAAGCGGGCGTACTGCGCGTACCGGATCGTCAACCGGCTTCGTCTGCGTCAACTCGTGCGACGTAGCCATCGCGAAGAGTCCGATGGCGCGTTCAGTCATACGGTCCAGAAAATCGGACCGTATGACTGTGGAACAGAGCCGGAATGTCAGCCGCGGTGTCCGTGTTTAGCGCCGCGCGGCCTGATCCTGGTGGCCCTTCTGAGCGAGGAACTTTTCCTCGATCTCCTTGAAGATCCGCACCATCCAGCTTTCGGCGCGCAGTGCGCGATCCTGGAAGTGCTCGACCTGCGCCTGGAGCTGCTGTGCACGGTCCTCGGCCTCGCGCAGCTGCAAAGACAGCTTGTGCGCAAGGTCGAATGCGCGATCGCAGTCCTCCTTGGCGGAGCGGGCGGCCTGATCGAGCAGCCCGACAATGGCTTGGCCTGAGCGGTCGATCTGATCGTCTCCTCTCGGCCAATCCTTCTCGTTCGGTGAGAATGGAATGACCTTTTTCGGCCCCTCGAAGTTGCGCTGGTTCATGACTACTCACCCCACAAATCTGATGTTTGCCGCAGATTACGCGCGGCGGAGCGGCAGTCGGACGCGCCGCTAACTGACTCAGTTAGGGTAGCATCCATTGTGGATAGAGTCCGGCGGGGAAACCCACGTTAACGATTTATGCACATCCATGTGACATCGCCGCAACGCCCTGCACCGTGTCCACAACAATTTGGTCACTCGACCAGTGTCGCGTAGGACAAATACCCGACCGTCGCGCCGCGCTCGATCGCAGTAAGATCCTCCGGGAGTTCGACGAGCCCATCGGTTTCGGTGAGCGAACTGATAACTCCCGCGCCGTCCTGGGCGTGCTTGACGGCCTCGAGGCTGCCGTCGGCCGCACGCTCAAGCCTGACGCGCACATATTCCCGGCGCCCCGCCTTCTTGCGATAGTCGAAGGCCGCGCGGACCGGCAACGGCACGAGCGGCGGCATCTCGGCGCCGGCCAGGCGCAGCAGGAGTGGCCGCACGATCCGCGCAAAGGTGACGAACACCGCCACCGGATTGCCCGGCAGACCGACGAACGCCGCGCCCTCCCCTTCGCCCGTTCCGCGCACCACGCCCATTGCCACCGGCCGGCCCGGCTTGATGCCGACGCGCCAGAACACCAGACTGCCGATCGCCTCGACCGCCCCGCGCACGTGGTCGGCTTCGCCGGTCGAGACCCCGCCCGAAGTCAGCACGAGGTCATGGCCAACAGCGGCGGCGGCGATTGCGTGCGCGAGTATCTCGGGATCGTCCGGCAGAATGCCGAGGTCGGTCGCTGTGGCGCCGAGCCGACCGAGCAGTCCCGCCAGCAGATAGCGGTTGGCGTCGAACAAGGCCGGACCGGGACGTACGGACCCGGGTTCGACGATCTCGTCCCCGGTAGAGAATACCGCGACCCGGACCCGGCGCCGTACCGGTAGCTCGGTGAATCCCAGCCCGGCCGCAAGGCTGACGTGCTGCGGCGCGAGCCTCCGGCCGGCCGCTAACACCACCGTCCCGGCCCGCACATCTTCACCGGCGATCCGGCGATTGGCTCCGCACTTGAGCCCGGTCGGGACCACCACGGTCTGGCCGTCGGCCCGGACGTCCTCCTGCATGAAGACCGTGTCCGCGCCATCCGGCATCGGCGCGCCGGTGAAAATCCGGACGGCCTCGCCGGGCCACAGCGCACGTGCCGCGGCACGACCGGCGGTGACCCGGTCGACGATCGCGAGCCGGGTTTCGCGCGTGGTGTCCAGATCGGCATGCCGGACCGCGTAGCCGTCAACCGCCGAGTTGTCGAACGGCGGCAGGTCGATCGGTGCCACTACGTCCTTGCAGAGCACGCGGCCGACGGCCGCAACAAGCGGTACGACTTCGCCTTCAGCCACCGGAGTTACGCGCTCGGCAAGGATCCGCTCGACCTCCGCGACCGGCATCAGCGGACCGGAAAACGCGAAGCAGTCGTCCGTAAGTTGCGCCATTAGCCACGCTCCAGGCTGGCCAGTACCTCGTGGACCGGCGCCGCATGGCCGACCAGAATTTCAGCGATGCGGTCGATGTCGTCGATATCGACCACCGGTACGCCGACTGTAAGCGGCACATCGGACGCGATTGCGACGATCGCCGGGTCCTCGGGCTGGAGCAGCGGCTTGCCCACGGCGGCGCGGTGCACTTCGAGCTTCGGGTGCGGCTCACGCTTGTAGCCTTCGACCAAGATCAGGTCGACCGGGCTGAGCTTGCGGATAAGCATGCCGAGCGTCGGCTCGTCTTCGCCGCGCAGTTCATGCACCAGCGCGAAGCGCGCCGAGGAGCCGACCAGCACTTCGGTCGCACCCGCCATCCGGTGACTGTGCGAATCCTTGCCGGGCTGATCCACGTCGAAGCCGTGATGGGCGTGCTTGAGGGTCGAGACCCTGAGCCCCCCGGCGACCAGGCGAGGAATCACTTTGGCCAACAGCGTGGTCTTTCCCGCTCCGCTCCAGCCTGCCAGTCCGATGATGCGCATCCATCAATTATAGCAGGTCGCAGCGCGGCTCGCGGAAGCGAACGGATGCTGCAAAAGCGCAGCGCCCGGCGGGATGGCCGGGCGCAGGGTCAGTTGGATCGCGATCGAGTCTATTCGGCCGGCTGCATCCTGCCTTCCGGCGGGGAGCCGCTGACATGCCCCTTGGCGGCTTCCTGCTCGAGCCACAGGCTATGGTGCTCCTTCGCCCAATTGACGTCGACGGTGCCGTCCCACATCGCCTCGACCGCACCCTCCATTCCGATAGTGCCGATATAGATGTGGGCCAGCATGACGGCGATGAACAGCATCGCCACCACGCCGTGGATCGTCTGAGCGAGCTGCATGTCCGCGATGTTCGTGCCGTAGAACGGGAACATCAGCAGATAGCCGGTGACCGCCGAGGCGGCCCCGCCGAACACGACGATCCAATAGATCATCTTCTGACCGGCGTTGAAGCGGGCGGCCGGCGGATGCCGGTCGCCGACCAGGCCGCCGCCCTCCTTGATCCAGTTCACGTCGACCTTGGTGGGGATGTTCCAGGCGACCCACATCAGCAACATCAGCACGACGCCGAGCGTGAACGGAAAGCTCAGGTAGTTGTGCGCATACTTGAGCCATTGCGACATGTCGGCGAAGGCCTGCTCGCCGAGCAGCGGCAGGATCAACTGCTTGCCGAACGTGATGTTGAGGCCGGACAGCGCCAGGATGATGAAGCAGGCTGCCGTCATCCAGTGCACCATCCGCTCGAACGCCGAGAACCGCACGATCACCCGGCCGGAGCGGCCGTGCTCGATCCGCACCATGCCGCGGATCAGATAGAACAGCACCAGCAGCAGCAGCATGCCGAGGATCGCAATGGCGCCGACGATCGGGAGCGTGCGCTGGTGGAACTCGCGCCAGTCGCGGCCGGCGGGCTGCTCGAGCGTGCAGGCCTTCTGGTCGGGCAGCGTGCAGCGGCCGGTGATCCGGTTGAGCTCGCTCGGCAGCTTCTGCTCCTGGACGGCATCCGCACTCGGATTGACCTGCTGAGCCGAAGCGGGCGCCGGCACCGCCAATGCCAGGATACAGGCCAGCGCCAGCGCGCCGGCGACGAAGCGGATGTGCCTGAGAATGGTCGCCATCCCTGGTTCCTCCCTAAGCTTTTCTTGTGCGCACCGGACCGTCGCACCGTATGGATTCCGGACAGCCGCCCCGCACGCAGCCAAGCCTGCGCTGCGGCTTCCGGAATGACGCTAGGTCGCAATCGTCTCGCGATAAGCCGTGCGCCAGCCCCACGCGCCGGAGCCGTAGCCGCGCTTCACCACCCGCTCCTTATAGATCTGGGCGATGATCTCGCCGTCGCCGGCCAAGAGCGACTTGGTCGAGCACATCTCGGCGCAGAGCGGCAGCTTGCCATCGGCCAGACGATTTGCACCGTACTTCGCGTATTCGGCCTGCGAGCCGTCCGCCTCGGGCCCGCCCGCGCAATAGGTGCACTTGTCCATCTTGCCGCGGGAGCCGAAGTTGCCGACCCTCGGATACTGCGGCGCGCCGAACGGGCAGGCGTAGAAGCAGTAGCCGCAACCGATGCACAGGTCCTTGGAGTGCAGCACCACGGCGTCCGCCGTGGTGTAGAAGCAGTTCACCGGACAGACCGCCGCGCATGGCGCGTCGGTGCAGTGCATGCAGGCCATCGACACCGAACGTTCGCCCGGCTTGCCGTCGTTGATGGTGATGACGCGGCGCCGGTTGATACCCCACGGCACCTCGTTCTCGTTCTTGCAGGCGGTGACGCAGGCGTTGCACTCGATGCAGCGGTCGGCGTCGCAGAGAAATTTCATCCGAGCCATTGTCGAGTCTCCTTACGCTGCCGTGACCTGGC
>JBFXEX010000009.1:0-70520 GCA_050179645.1 Xanthobacteraceae bacterium
GTTTCGGCCGTGGACTTGGTCATCGCACTCGCTCCCCACCCTCCCCTGGAGGGGAAGGGTCGACGCCGAGCGTCAGCGAGGCGGCGGGGTGGGGTGAACCGGCGGCGAGGGAAGTCACCCCACCCCGCTCGCTTTGCTCGCGACCCTCCCCCTCCAGGGGAGGGTGGGCACCACCGTCGTGGCTTGGCCGCAGGCCGAGCAGGTGGCAGACGGCGTAAACGAGGTCGGCGCGGTTCATGGTGTAGAAGTGGAAGTCGGTGACGCCCTGGTCGACCAGGTCGAGCACCTGCTCGGCGGCGACGGCGGCGGCGATCAGCTTGCGGGTCGCCGGATCGTCGTCGAGACCTTCGAACCGGCGCGCCAGCCAGTCCGGCACCGAAGCGCCGCAGCGCGCGGCGAAATTCCGGGTCTGCTTGAAGTTCTGCACCGGCAGGATACCGGGTACGATCGGCACCTCGATGCCGCGCGCCCGCACCCGATCGAGGTAACGGAAATAGCGGTCGTTCTCGAAGAAGAACTGGGTGATCGCGCGCGTTGCGCCGGCATCGACCTTGGCCTTCAGCATGTCGAGATCGGCCTCGACCGTCGGGCTGTCGGGATGCTTTTCCGGATAGGCCGAGACCGACACCTCGACATCCGTCTGCCGCCTGATCCCGGCCACCAGATCGGCGGCATTGAGGTAGCCGCCGGGATGCGGCGCGTAGCGCTCACCCGCACCGCTGATCGGATCGCCGCGCAGTGCCACGATGTGGCGGACACCGGCGTCGCAGTAATTGCGGATCACGGTGTCGATCTCGTCGCGGGTCGCCGCCACGCAGGTCAGGTGCGCCGCGGGCGTCAGCGCGGTTTCCGCCAGGATGCGCTTGACGGTCGAGTGGGTGCGTTCGCGGGTCGAACCGCCGGCGCCATAGGTGACCGATACGAATAACGGATTAAGCGGTGCAAGCCGCGTGATCGACTCCCACAGCGTCTTGTCCATCTCCTCGGTCTTCGGCGGGAAGAACTCGAACGAGGCGCGGATGCGGCGCTCGTCGGGAGCGTGGATGAAGCGGCTCGGTCTCATGGCAAACTCCGTGTCCCGGACGCGGTGCAGCGCGCAGCGGTGCACCGCTGATCCGGGACCGTACCGAAGGCGGTGTGCGTCGCGGTCCCGGCTCTGCAGCGCATCACTGCGTGCTGCGCTGCGCCCGCGACCCAAGCGGAGTGCTCGGTGTCCATCAGGCGACCTCGCGCGCGACCGGTTGCGCAACAACGATGCGCGGATCGCGGCCAAGCCAGAGCGACACGGCAATCTTGCCGCTCGACGACGGCTCCGGCGCGAGATTGCGGTGCAGAGTGACATCGAGGCCTGCAGTCTTCATCCATTGCGTCACGGTATCGGGCGCGAAGCCGAGACGGCGGTGGGCGTGCTCGTCGCGCAGGAATTCGAGATCGTGCGGCGCGAAGTCGACCACCAGCAGCCGCCCGCCGGGCCGCAGCACGCGGGCCGCCTCGTGGATGGCACGCGCACCGTCATCGAGGAAGTGCAGCACCTGGTGGATGATGACGGCGTCGAACGAATCCTTCGGCAGCGCCAGGTCGTAGATGTCGCCCTGCCGGACGCTGCAATGGCGCAATCCCGCGCGGTCGAGCCGCGCGCGCGCCAGCGCCAGCATGTCGAGCGACATGTCGAGGCCGAGGCCGCGCTCGATCGAGGGTCCGAACAGTTCCAGCATCCGCCCGGTGCCGGTGCCGAGATCGAGCAGGGAGCGAACGTCCGTACCGGCCAGCGCCGCGCGGATCGCCTCCTCCACCGCCTCGTCGGTGACATGAAGCTTGCGAATACGGTCCCACTCGGCAGCGTGCCGGCGGAAATAAGCCTGCGCGGCCGTGGCACGCGCCGAGCGCACGGCGGTGAGCCGCTCGCGGTCGCGCAAGAGCATGGCGTCGGTGGGATCGAGCCGGCCGATCAGGTCGCGCGCGAGCGCCGCCGCCCCGCCCTGCTCGCCCAGCCGGAAGAACGCCCACGAGCCCTCGCGGAACCGCTCGACCAGTCTGGCTTCCGCGAGCAGACGCAGGTGCCGCGAGATTCGCGGCTGCGACTGGCGCAAAATGTCGGTGAGCTCGGAGACCGTCAACTCGGCCTCGCCCAGCAACGTCAGGATGCGAAGACGCGTCGCTTCGCCAGCGGCTTTGAGCGCGCCGTTGAGTTCCTCGAACGGGAGGTGGGCAGAGCCGGCCATGGGTGGGCAGCATTCCTCAAACGGCGCGCCCCGGTGCGGGACATAAAGATATCTTTATACGTTTAACTGAGGCGCGCAAGTGATAAGTGGGCAGCAACCGGTGCCGGTCACGGCCATGGCGGACCCGCGGCACGAGGGTCTTTCATCCGCCGGACGGTTGCTGTTCGCTACGCCGCTTCTATCATTGTGGAATGAGCGCGATCGTGGACAAGAATGCTTTTGGAATCCGGGATGGCGAAGTCGCCGTCGACCTGCCCGAGCGCACCGACGCCTCGCTCTATTTCATCGGCCGCATCCGCACGCCGTGGAAGGAGCGCAAGGACTGCCCGAAAAACCCCCGCGGATCCGACGCTGTCTGCACCATCGAGGTCGACCCGCGCTGGGCGCCGGCGCTCACCAAAGTCGAGACCCTCAGCCACATCATCGTGCTCTACTGGATGGACCGGTCCCGCCGCGACCTGGTGCTGCAGACGCCGCGGCACTACGGCGAGCAATTCGGCACATTTTCGCTGCGCTCGCCCGCTCGGCCCAATCCCATTGCTTTATCGGTCGCCCGTCTGCTCAAGGTCGAGGGGACGAAGCTTCAGGTGATTGGGCTCGACTGCCTCGACGGCACCCCGCTGATCGACATCAAGCCCTATTTCGCCTCAACCGATTCAATTCCCGACGCCGAGGTCGGATGGCACGCAGCACGCAAACGGTAGCCCGACACCGAAGAACACCATGGCTCACGACCCAATTCCGCGTTTGTGATAATGCGCTGCAGCGCCGAAATAATCGTTTCAAAGCAAATGCTTGGTTAAGGCTTCTGGAAAAATCCGCTGGATTTGCCGACGCCTTTCCTAACCGTCTTGAACCCAAACGCGCCCCGCCGCGACCAACCGGTACAAGGGGAGCGTATCATGCACATCATTTCCAGGATTGCCGCTGCGACGGCGCTTGCCACCGCCACTGCGGCAGCGACGCTGATCGCCGCCACGGCTTTCGCCAGCACGGCATCCGCCAATCCGTTCGAAGCGTTGTTCGGCCAGCACCGTCCCACCGTCCAGGCACCGGCCTATCAAAGCCAGGACGACGATGGGATCGCGGACGACCGCAGCCAGTTTCGCCGCCAGATCGTCGATTACCGCAGCGGCGAGGCGCCGGGCACGATCATCATCGACACCCCGAACACCTACCTTTACCTGGTCATGCCGGGCGGCAAGGCGATGCGCTACGGCATCGGCGTCGGTCGCGAAGGTTTCACCTGGGCGGGCACGCAGACCATCACCCGCAAGCAGGAATGGCCGGACTGGACGCCGCCGGAAGAGATGCTGCAGCGCCAACCCTACCTGCCGCGGTTCATGGCCGGTGGCCCGGGAAACCCGATGGGTGCGCGCGCCATGTATCTTGGCTCGACCATGTACCGCATCCACGGCACCAACGCGCCGGACACGATCGGCCAGCGCGTGTCCTCGGGCTGCATCCGGCTCACCAACGACGATGTCGAGGACCTCTACAGCCGAGTCAACGTCGGCACCAGGGTGATCGTCCGGCCGATCAACGGCGGCCGAACCGCAGCCGCGCCGTTGCGGATCAACTGACTGCCTCATTCGTTAGCAATCGATACTCTCTCCGCGTCATGGCCGGCTTCGTCCCGGCCATTCGCGATTCAGAGTAAGAACCGATCTGTCTCACTCGTCATTGCGAGCGAAGCGAAGCAATTCAGCGTCAAACTGGACGCAAGTCTGGATTGCTTCGTCGCCCCCTTTGGGGGCTCCTCGCACAGACGGGATCGTAGTTCTTTCGCCTACTGCTGCGGCGAGAAGCCCGAGGCCTTCACCGCCGGCTCCCACAGCGCGGCGTCCGATTTCTGGATCACGCCAAACTTGGCCGATGTGGTCCCGGTCGGTTCAAGCCCGAAGTCGAGCAGCCGCTTCTTGATTTCCGGCGTGTGGATCGCCGAGACAATGATCTTATTGTAGCGCTCGACGATATCGTCGGGGGTCTTGGCGGGCGCGAACATGCCATACCAGCCGGCACCTTGGATGTCGTAGCCGGATTCCTTAAACGTCGGCACGTCGGCCAGGAACGGCGAACGCTCCGCTCCGGACGTGGCCAAGATGCGGATACGCCCGGCTTTGTGCATCGGCAGCAGATCGGTGGTGACCGTGAACACCACCGGCACCTGGCCGCCGACCAGGTCGGTTAGCGCCGCCGCCGACCCGCGGTAGGTGACCGCCCTGAGATCGACGCCGGCGGCGCGGCCGAACAGCACGCCGAAGAAATGCGGCAGCGAGCCTGCAGCCGGCATTCCGTAATTGGCTAGCGTCGGATTGGCCTTGAGCCAGCTCACCAGTTCCTTCAGCGATTTCACTTCGGCGCCGGGCCCCACCGCAACGGCGAGATCGAAGGTCGCGATCTGCGTGATCGGCTTGAAGTCCGCAATGGGATCGTAGCCGAGATTTTTGTAAACGCTCTGGAACACCGACATCGGCGCGATCGGCGTCAGCAGCAATGTATTGCCGTCAGGGGCCGCCGCCTTCACCGCCTGCACGGCGAGACGTCCGGCCGCACCGGTGCGGTTCTCCACGATCACCGGACGGTTGAGCCCATTGCGCAGTTGCTCGGCCATCAGCCGCGAGGTGCCGTCGCCAGATCCACCGGCCGCATAGGGAAAGATGATGCGGACCGGCTGGTCGCCGACCTGTGCCTGGGCGACGGCAAGGCCGACGATCGTGCCGGCAACGATCGAAGCAAATTGCAGTAAGCGATGGACACGCATGGACGTTCTCCTCTCCAGGGGAGCCCGCGCCGGTGCGGCCGGTGTGTTATTTGCTCATTGAGGCTCCCTCGCCCTGATACCGGACCCACAGTTCCTCGGGAATATCCATTTCGTCCCAAACGCCGATCAAAATGCCGCGCCGGAGCACTTTGCCGCGCATGCCGCGGATCTGGCTGTCCGAGAGCGTGGTGCGCTGCGAGAGCCGCAATCCCCAGCGGCCGAGCGCCGCCTCGAGCCGGTCGCGCTCGGCCTGATAGTCCGGGTCGCGGCCCAGGTCGCGCAATTCGTCGGGGTCGTTTTCGAGGTCGAACAGCATCGGCGGAAAGCCGACCGCATGAATGTATTTCCAGCGCCGGTCGGAGATCATGAACAGGCGAGCGTCGCGCGGCGCGACGCCGAGCGCATGGGCCGTGGGCTTCATCGAGTAGTCGTATTCGCTGATGGCGAACCGCCGCCAGGCTTCCGGCGCGTTCCCGCGCAGGAACGGCAGCAGCGAGCGGCCTTCGAGGCGGTGCGCCTGCTCGGCAGGATCGGCGCCCACCGCCGCCAGGAAGGTCGGCGCGAGATCGATCGACTCGACCAGTTCGTCGCACACGGTGCCGCGCGCCGCGTCGGCCTCGGCGGTCGGATCGTAGATGATCAGCGGCACCTTCACCGATGGTTCGTGGAACAGCTCCTTCTCGCCGAGCCAGTGATCGCCGAGATAATCGCCATGATCGGAGGTGAACACGATCAGGGTGTTGTCCATCAGCCCGCGCTCCTGCATGAACGCAAACAGCACGCCGAGCTGATCGTCGATCTGCTTGATGAGCCCCATGTAGACCGGGATCACCTCGTTGCGGACTTCGTCGCGCGAGAACGACTTGCTCACCCGCTCGCGCATGAATTCGCGGTAGACCGGGTTGGGATCCGCGCGCTCCGCTTCCGAGCGCACCGCGGGGATAACGTCGTCCGGTCCATACATGTCATGGTACGGCGCCGGCGCCACATAGGGCCAGTGCGGCTTGATGTAGGAGAGATGCAGGCACCACGGCCGTTCGCCCGCCTCCTGCATGTAGTCCATCGCCCGGCGGGTCATGTAGGGCGTCTCGGAATCCTCCTCCTTGACGCGCGCGGGCTTGCGGGCATGACGCATCGCCCAGCCCGAGGCCAGCCGGTTGCCGTCGCCTTCCGCCGCGTTGGCGTAGTCGTGCCAGGGATTCTCGCCGGCATAGCCCTTGGCATTGAGATACTCGTTGTAGCGTGGCAGCCGCGGATCGTAGCGACCGTCGGGACCGAGCGCATGCAGGCCGTCGTCGCGTTCATACGGGTCGAAGCCGCATTCCGAGACCCGCACGCCGATGATCGAGGTCGGATCGATGCCGAGCCGCTCCATGCCTTCGCGGTCGGGCTCCATATGGGTCTTGCCGACCAGCACGGTCGCGAGCCCGAGCGGACGCAGATAGTCGCCGAGTGTCATCTCGCCGACCTTGAGCGGGAACGCGTTCCACGAGGCGCCGTGCGACTGCACGTAGCGGCCGGTGTAGAAGCACATGCGCGACGCGCCGCAGATCGGCGACTGCACATAGGCCCGGCTGAAGCGCACGGCCTTCGCCGCCAGCGCATCGATGTGCGGGGTATCGAGGTGCGGATGGCCGGTGCAGGACAGATAGTCGAACCGCAGCTGGTCGCACATGATGAACAGGATATTCTTGATCGTCCGGCGCATGCTTCCGTCGCTCTGGTGAGATGATGGGGCTCCACTCTAGCGTCATCTCGGGTCATTCCGGAACCGCCGTTGGACCGCTGCAGCGCAGCAAGGGCGGCGGCCGCGGCCAACTGATCCGGACGGCGGGAACCCGCGGCGGGACGGGGGCGACGGAGCCAGCCATGCCTGTAATCGCGTTGACACATAAGCGAAGCGGCCTACATTAGCGCCGTTCCGAGGGGAGCTCCGGCAGGGAGCTGAGAGACCGCCCGCCTCCATCGACAGGAGGCACCGCGGGTACCCTTTGAACCTGATCCGGGTCATGCCGGCGAAGGGACAGGACCGCTCAATCCATGACGAACTCGATCTTCCTTGCGAAGCTGATGGGGCCGGTCGCGCTCGTTCTCGCGATCAGCCTGTTCATGCACACCGAGGCGTATCGGGCCATGGCGCATGAATTCCTCCACAGCTCCGCCCTGATCTACCTCGCCGGCCTGCTGACCATGACGGCGGGCCTCGCGGTCGTCCTCACCCACAACGTCTGGATCGCGAACTGGCCGGTGCTGATCACGCTGTTCGGCTGGCTCGCCACCATCGGCGGCGCGGTGCGGATCGCGTTCCCGGACCAGGTCAGGACCACCGGCGAAGCCATGCTCCGCAAGCCGATGGCGATGACCATCGGCGGCGCGATCTGGCTCGCCGTCGGCGCCGTCCTCTGCTTCTTCGGCTATTTCCGCTAACTCGCAAGCACCCGCGAAAGGGAGCCAACACAATGAACAAGCACATCTCCGAATCCGACCTGGCGACGCCGAAGGTCACCACCGGACCGCTGCCCGCCTCGCGCAAGGTCTATGCGCGGCCCGACATGGCGCCCGATCTGCGCGTGCCGGTGCGCGAGATCGTGCTCACGGCCGCCGCCGGCGAGCCGCCGCTGCCGGTCTACGACACCACCGGCCCCTACACCGACAACGACGTCGCGATCGACGTGGAAAAGGGCCTCAAGCGCACCCGCATCGAATGGGTGAAGGAGCGCGGCGGCGTCGAGGAATACGACGGCCGGTCGATCCAGCCGGTCGACAACGGCAACGTCTCGGGCAAGCACCTCGCCCGCGCCTTCCCGACCGTGCACAAGCCGCTGCGCGCGCTGCCTGGCAAGCCGGTCACGCAATACGAATGGGCCAGGGCCGGCGTCATCACCAAGGAGATGATCTACGTCGCCGAGCGCGAGAACGTCGGCCGCAAGAAGCAGCTCGACCGCGCCGAATGGGCGGCGAAGGACGGCGAGAGCTTCGGCGCCGCGGTGCCGCTGTTCGTCACGCCGGAATTCGTCCGCGACGAGATCGCCCGCGGCCGCGCCATCATCCCGTCGAACATCAACCACGCCGAGCTCGAGCCGATGATCATCGGCCGCAACTTCCTCACCAAGATCAACGCCAATATCGGCAACTCCGCCGTCACGTCTTCCGTTGAGGAAGAGATCGAGAAGATGGTGTGGGCGATCCGCTGGGGCGCCGACACCGTGATGGACCTCTCCACCGGCCGCAACATCCACAACACCCGCGAATGGATCATCCGCAACGCGCCGATCCCGATCGGCACCGTGCCGATCTACCAGGCGCTGGAGAAGTGCGACGGCGACCCGGTCAAGCTCGACTGGGAGTGCTACAAGGACACGCTGATCGAGCAGTGCGAACAGGGCGTCGACTACTTCACCATCCACGCCGGCGTGCGCCTCGCCTATGTGCCGCTCACCGCCAACCGCGTCACCGGCATTGTCTCGCGCGGCGGCTCGATCATGGCCAAGTGGTGCCTCTCCCGGCACAAGGAGAGCTTCCTCTACGAGCGGTTCGACGAAATCTGCGACATCATGCGCAAGTATGACGTGTCGTTCTCGCTGGGCGATGGGCTGCGCCCCGGCTCGATCGCCGACGCCAACGACCGCGCGCAGTTCGCCGAACTCGAGACCTTGGGCGAACTCACCAAGATCGCCTGGGACAAGGGCTGCCAGGTGATGATCGAGGGCCCCGGCCACGTGCCGCTGCACAAGATCAAGATCAACATGGACAAGCAGCTCAAGGAGTGCGGCGAGGCGCCGTTCTATACGCTGGGGCCGCTGACCACCGACATCGCGCCGGGCTACGACCACATCACCTCGGGCATCGGCGCCGCCATGATCGGCTGGTTCGGCTGCGCCATGCTCTGCTACGTCACGCCGAAGGAGCATCTCGGCCTGCCCGACCGCGACGACGTCAAGGAAGGCGTGATCACCTACAAGATCTCCGCCCACGCCTCCGACCTCGCCAAGGGCCACCCCGCCGCGCAGCTGCGCGACGACGCGCTCTCGCGTGCGCGCTTCGACTTCCGCTGGGAGGACCAGTTCAACCTCGGGCTCGATCCCGACACCGCGCGCGAATACCACGACGAGACGCTGCCCAAGGAGGCGCACAAGGTCGCGCACTTCTGCTCGATGTGCGGCCCGAAGTTCTGCTCGATGAAGATCACGCAGGACGTGCGCGACTACGCGGCGTCGCTCGGCGACAACGAGAAGGCCGCGCTGGGGCTGACGGCGGAGGCCGGCATGAAGGAGATGTCGGACAGGTTCAACGCCATGGGCCAGCAGGTCTATGTCGACGCCGATAAAGTAACAGCCCCGCACACGACGGCGCTGCAGTCCGAGGCCGCACACACGGCGAAGAACGCCGCGCTGGTGAAGGAGAGCAACAGGGCGCTGTAGCCGGCTCGGTGCGTGCCGATCCTCATCTTCATTGCCGGCCCCAATGGAGCCGGCAAGACGACGTTCGCGAACGAATATCTTTCGGCAGACGAAAGGCGCTTTGAGTTCGTCAATGCGGACGAAATAGCGCGCGGATTGGCGGAGACCGGACTTCAACCTCCATCGGATGTTCTCGCCGGACGAATGATGCTGGATCGAATTGACGATCTGATTAAGGCAGGCGCAGACCTCGTGGTGGAGACCACGCTCGCGAGCCTGACCTACGCACGAAAGATCCCGCTTTGGCGCCGGCAAGGCTACCTCGTGACGCTGGCTTACCTGCGCCTGCACTCGGTCGAAGATTCGATGGCCCGGGTGCGCAGAAGAATGGCCGCCGGCGGTCATGGTATCCCGGAGGACGTCATCCGGCGACGATTTGGCAAAAGCCTTTCCTACTTCGAAACGATCTACAAACAGATCGTCGATGAGTGGTATGTTTGGGACAGCCGGGAGGGCGGATTCGCCCTGGTTGAAACGTCAAGGCGACACTGATCATGAGCAAAGGACTTGATCTGGCGAAAGCCGAGGCCGCCCTGAAGCGTGCCGCGCACAAGGCCATTTATGGCACACGCGAGGAGCGATCGGGACGGTTTCTCCCAGCGAACAAACAGCCGACGCCCACTCGCAACGAACCACGCCCCCCGACTGTCGGGCAGCGACGAAAGTCTTGAATCCTGTTTCGACAGAACTAAACGATGCGGTAAGGGTCAATCACAGAGCGAACGCGGTCTACCTGACTATCGCCCGGTCAAGGACAGCAAGTAGCCTGGATTGAGCGCAGCGAAATCCGGGGCATACATCAGAGATATCCCGGATGTAGAGAGAGCCCGGATGTCGCTTCGCTCCATCCAGGCTACGGCTCCTAATCCGCCCTACGGGCTGCGGCTCTACAGATATTTCTTATCATCGCCCACGAGCAAATCCCGAAGGTTCTTGCCAACGGGGAAGCCATAACCTTTGCCGGGTGCCTCCCACATGAGTTTGCCGGATGCGTGATGATCACTCGCATAAATCTGTGCGCCGATCATCTTCAACGCCAAATCGAGCGCCTGCACCGCGTCGATACCCCCTGCAGACATTGTCACCATGCCGTCCGGCCAGTCGACCTCGAACTTGCATGACCAAGAGGCGGCCTCTTGCTCGGGCGCGAAGATTCGAACAGGAATTTCAATATCGCGCGTTGCGCTGCGAAGTTTAAGTATACGGGTGGCAATGACCATGATGGCGCTCAATCTGCCACGGAGGGGCGGCGGGTACGCCTTTGCTAACCCGCCCGATGACGTCAATTCAATTCGTCGCCGGCTTGACAGGCTCAAAGTCCTATGTATTATTTCCTAATCCCAAGCTTGCGCAGACTGCGTAAACTTGTCTGCGCGGAGCGCCGGGAGGCGTGCGCGCCCGACCACGGCGCGCGCCGCGCCTCATGTGCGCGGAGTTGGTGCGCCTTCCGACGCTCCGCCTCCCCTCCCGCATGTCGGGCCTGCCCGATATGCGGAAAGCAACACGCAATCTCGGGCGCAACGCGCCGCGAGCACAAAATCATTTGACCGAAATCGAAAAGGATATGCGCGATGAAAATCATTCGTGCTGACCACCGCCTTCGCCAAGCGTTCGGTGCTCACCCTCCCCTGGAGGGGGAGGGTCGGCGCAGCATCGAGCGGAGCGAGATGCAAGCCGGGGTGGGGTGATCTTCAATCGAAAGACTTTCACCCCACCCCGCTCGCTTCGCTCGCGACCCTCCCCCTCCAGGGGAGGGTGAAGGGCGGCACGCGTTGGAAGAAAACAAGCATTGCCCGGAAATCGAGCCAGCGTAGCCCGGATTGAGCGCCCGCGAAATCCGGGACAACGCTTGCGTTTCATGCATCCTCCCCGGATTTCACTCAGGCTCAATCCGGGTTACGCTTGCCGAATGAGCGCGAACCAGACCACCACCGTGAAGAAGCATCGAATCTATACAATGAGCTTCGCCAGCGTCTATCCGCACTATGTTGCCAAGGCGGAGAAGAAGGGACGCACGAAAGCGGAAGTCGACGAGATCATTCGTTGGCTGACCGGCTACACGCAGAAAGCGCTGGAAGCCCAACTGAAGAAGAAGACGGACATCGAGCATTTCATTGCGCAAGCGCCGCAACTGAACGCGTCGCGGGCCCTGATCAAGGGCGTGATCTGCGGCATCCGGGTGGAAGACATCAAGGAGCCGCTGATGCAGGAAGTCCGCTACCTGGACAAACTGATCGACGAACTGGCGAAAGGCAAAGCCATGGAAAAGATTTTGCGGAAGTAGCGATCTTTGGAAGCCGTAGCCCGGATGGAGCGCAGCGCAATCCGGGGCCGGCATTGCCGCATGCAACCCCGCATTCCGCTTCGCTCCATGCAACCCCGCATTCCGCTTCGCTCCATGCGGGCTACGGGTCCTGCCTCCTTGCACGCACCGTTCCCGGATTTCGCTCCGCTCCATCCGGGCGACGGGCTTCGTTCCATGCGGGCTCAGGCTACGGCTATCCGCCGCAGACCCTTCTCATGCGCCGGCGCAATGGCTAGGTTCGCCGCAACAAACCTGCCCCCGGAGGAACGATGATCGCCCGCCGCACCCTGCTGACTGCTGTCGCGTTGTCCTGCCTCGCGGCCGGCGCAGCCCAGGCCCAGCCCTATCCGAACAAGCCGGTCCGGCTGATCCTGCCCTATACCGCGGGCTCGCCGAACGACGCGGTGGCGCGGCTCTTTGCCCCCTTTCTTTCGAACCAGCTCGGCCAGCCGGTGGTGATCGACAACCGCCCCGGCGGCGGCACCACGGTGGGCGTCAACGCGGTGATGCAGGCGCCGCCCGACGGCTATACGCTCTTGTTCTCGAACAGCCCCTCGCACCTGATCGCGCCGCTGATCAACGATACGTTCGTGCACGACCCGCTGAAGGACTTCGTGCCGATCGCCCTGGTGGGCGCCAGCTCCAACGTCCTCGTCATCCCGGGCGACTTTCCGGCCAAGACCGTGCAGGAGTTCGTCGCCTACGCCAAGGCCAACCCGGGCAAGCTCAATTTCGGCTTCGGCCAGGGCACCCAGCCGCAGCTCGTCGGCGAGATGTTCAAGATGGCGGCGGACATCGACCTCCTGAACGTGCCCTACAAGGGCGGCATGCAGGCCGTCACCGACATGATGGGCGGCCGCATCCATCTCAACATCGGCGCCGCCGGAACGCTGGTGCCGCTGCACGAGGCCGGCAAGATCCGCATGATCGGCTACACCGGCACCAAGCGGAACCCGCAGCTGCCCGACATCCCGACCATGATCGAGGCGGGCTATCCCTCCGTGGTCTCAACCACCTACTACGGCCTGCTCGGCCGCCACGACCTCCCCGCCGAGATCGTCAACCGGCTCAACGCCGCGACCGCCGAAGCGCTGAAGGACCCGCAACTGCAGGCCGGCCTCGCCAAGATCCGGTTTGCCCCGGTGACGATGTCGTCTGCCGAAATGGCCGCGCTGTTCGCCACGGAGTCCGCGCGCTGGGCCCCGGTGGTGAAGGCCACCGGCTTCGGCAAGTAGCGGATCAATCGCCGAATACCCACCGCACGATCCGCGCATCGCTCCGGTAGCCGCCGTTCCTGGCGAACGGCTCGTTGTGCCAGAACGCGTCGGCCGCCGCCCGGTCGGGCAGTTCGAGCAGCAGCGCGGTGCCAATGTTGTCGGCGCCGTCCGCCGAACGGATCGGCCCGCGAAAGATGAAGCTTTCGCCGTACGACGCGAAGTAGGACTCGTGGGCGTGCAGGTGCTCCCGGTAAAATTCCGGGGCGGCGGTCTTGGGCCCGGTGCACAGGAACTGCTGCAGGCCCCTGCGGGCGTAGTCGGCCGCGCGTTTCTGGAAGCTGTTCGACCAGCGGTGAACCTCGACCCGCTCGAAGACGCCGGCCTTGTTCATGGGCTCATCGGTCAGAAACCTGTCCACCGCCCCGCGATCATCAAGCTGGATGAAGAACGAGCTGCCGAGCGTGTCGCGGCCGTCGTCCGAAACGAAATGCCCGTAGCCGATGACGCACTCGCCGAAACTCGCCACGTAGCTTTTCTGCTCCGCCAGCAGGGCACGCCGCGTGTCCTGGGCTCCCGGCTTATCCCAGCAATAGATCGCCCACTGCGCCGCCTTCGTGCGGTAATAGTCCTGCAACGCCTCCCCGCTCAGTCCATAGCGCGGATCGCCCGGCAGATATCCGGTCATGCGTCCCTCATTCGCAATTCGCACCAGCAAGCGATTCGAAATGACACAGCAAGCGGCGCCCATGCCCTACCCGCGCCCGATGAACGAACGCATCTGGTTCGGCAGGATCGTCGCCTCGTAGAGATTGACCTCCGCCGGCAGCGCCGCCATCAGCACCGCGACCTTGGCGACGTCCTCGGCCGCCATCACGTAATCGTCGGGGGTGGCGCCGGGCCCGGCCTTGGTGCGGCCGCGCCGCGTCGAGAACGAGCTCAGCGTCGCGCCGGGATGCAGGATCGACGACACCACGCCGTACTTGCGGCCGTCCATGGTCAACTGGTGCGTCATGCCCTGCATGGCGAACTTGGTCGCGGTGTAGGGCAGCGAATCCGGGCGCGGGGTCTTGGCCGAGACACTGCCGACATTGATGATGCGCCCGCCCTGCGGCGTCTGCGCCTTCATGATGCGGATCGCCTCGCGGCTGCAGAGGAACGGCGCGGTCAGATTGATGTCGAGCACCTCCTGCCAGTACTGCAGCGAGATGTCCTCGGTATTGATATGGGTCGCGACGCCGGCGTTGTTCACCAGCACGTCGAGACGGCCATAGGTCTCCTTCGCCTTGGCGAACAGCGCGACGATCTCCTGCTCTTTCGAAAGATCGGCCGGCACGGTCAGCGCCTCGCCGCCATGCGAACGAATGCCGGCGGCGACTTCGTCCAGGAGTTCCGCGCGCCGCGCCACCAGCACGGTCTTGGCCCCCTCCGCCGCAAACATCTCGGCGATGCTGCGGCCGATGCCGTTGCTCGCCCCGGTCACGATCGCCACCTTGTCCTGCAACTGTTTGCTCATCCGATTCCTCCGACAATGCAGCGAACGTAGCTTGCGGGGCGCAAGAAGCGAAGCACGTTGCGCCAACCAATGTTTGAAGGTGCAAGGTAGGGTGGGCAAAGCCGCGGCACGCGCCGTGCCCACGCGCTTCCGGAACCCCGCCATGCAGAAGAACGTCCGCGTGGGCTTTGCTGCGCTCAGCCCACGCTACGAAGCCAGCGCTACTGCGGCTTCAGGCCGGCGGCCTTCGCGGCCTCGGCGCTGCGCTCGAACTCGCCCTTGATGTAGTCGGCAAAGCCTTTCGGCGTCTGCAGCGGCTCCGACACCAGCTCGGCGCCGGTCGCCAGGAACCGGTCCTGCACGGACTTGGTGGCGAGTGTCTTGACCAGCGCCTTGTTCAGCGCGTCGATCACCTCGGGTGGCGTTTTCGCCGGCGCCAGAAGCCCGACATAGCTCGCCGCCAGGAAGTCCTTGAGCCCCGCCTCCTTCATGGTCGGCACCTCGGGCGCGAGCTTGGGCCGTTCTGCGGAGGCCACCGCCAGGATGCGCAGCTTGCCGGCCTTGTGGTGCGGCAGCGCGGTCGACATCTCGGTCATCATGCCGTTGACGGTGCCGGAGAGCGTGTCGGGCACCAGCGTCGAGCCGCCCTTATAGGGCACATGCGTCAGCTTGGCGCCGGTCGCGGCCATGAAGCGCACCAGCGTCATGTGACCGGCGCTGCCGGTGCCTGACGTGGCGATGGTGACCGGCTGCTTCTTCGAGAGTTCGACGAGTTCAGCGACGGTCTTGGCCGGCACCGCAGGGTTCACGACGATCGCGTGAGGCGCGAGATTGGCGAGCCCGACCGCCGTGAAGTCCTTGAGCGTATCGTAGCTCAGCTTGGCCTGCACGAACGGATTGACGGTGAGCGGCCCGTTCGAGCCGATCAGCAGCGTATAGCCATCAGGCGCGGCCGACGCGACCGCGGCGGCGCCGAGGCTGCCGCCAGCGCCCGCGCGGTTCTCGACCACCAGGTTCTGGCCAAGCACCGGCGACATCCCTTCCGAGAGCAGCCGTCCCACCAGGTCGGCGTTGCCGCCCGCCGCGAACGGCACGATCAGCCGGATCGGCCGGTCAGGAAAGGCCGCGAATGCCGAACGGCCGGCAAGCGGGATGAGCGGAGCGGCGGCAAGCGTAGCGATCAGCGTGCGGCGAGACAGAGCCATTGAGTTCACCCGGGGAAAATTTGAGGTCCGTGCAGTGTTCCGCGTCGAGCCGCCGCAGGCAAGGGCCATGCTGCCGCGGTTCCGGACATCAAATCCGCCGCTAAACTTCCGCCGACCGACGATGAGCGGACGGCCCACGACGGCGCACACGCGGCTTGCCAATAGCATTCCGCGCCAAGCTTTCGGGCAAGCCAACTTCGCGCCCATTCGGGAAAATTTCGTGTCGTCACCGGATCAGCAAATGCCCGTGCAAGACTGGCTGAAGAAGCGCCAGATCGGAGGACAAGCAATGAGCCCCTTATCGGACCGGCATCAGGCGATGGCCGACCTCTTGCAGCGGCATATGGACGCCGAACTCGTCGGCGATCTCGATACCACGATGGCGACGATGAGCGACGACCCGCATCTCAACCACGTGCCGACCATGGCCGGCGGCGTCGGCCGCCAGGGCGTGCGGAACTTCTATCGGGATCATCTGGTCGGCAAGTTCTTTCCCCCGGACGTGCGGATCACGAACGTGTCGCGTACCGTCGGCGACGAGCGGGTGGTGGACGAGGTCGTCATCAACTTCACCCACACGAGACCGATCGACTGGCTCCTTCCCGGCGTTCCGCCGACCGGCAAGCGCGTCGAGATCGCGGTCGCCGTCATTGTCGGATTCAAGGACGGCAAAATCACGCACGAGCACATCTATTGGGATCAGGCTTCGGTGCTGGCGCAGATCGGACTGTTGGACCCCCTCGGACTGCCGGTGAGCGGCGCCGAGGCCGCGCGCAAGGTGCTCAATCCAAAGCTCCCGGCCCGGCCGATGTGAGGCGCGCCTGCCGCCGCACGATGGGGGCCCGGCTGGACAGAGATTCCGCGGATTGCGCTTGCAGTCCGGACACCGATCGGACCAAATCGTTATTGGGCGGACCGGGCGGGAACGGATCGGCCCGTCACGCATGGGGCGCGCCGGGGATCACACAGCAGCCCGTATGGGAAGGCGCTCCGATCGGCATTCCGTATGTCGTCGTTTCGGGAACCCAGGCCAAGTTCCGGTGAAATTCACGGCTGCGGACGAGAGCGACCCAGGTCCCTACCCGAACCCCACCAAACCCGCCGATCGAGGGCGGCCCCAACGGCACGGGCGATCGCCACGTTCTGTGCCCGACCGCGACAACCGGCTGCTGTACGAACTCTTCAACGCCTTTCCGGACGGCAAGGGCTGGAAGGCCGACAGCGGCGCGATCTGGGACCGGAAGAAGAAGCAGGTTCGGCCGGCCCGCTGGACCTCCGCCGACGCCGCGGGCCTGCCGATCCTGCCGGGCCTCGTGCGCTACGATGAAGTCGTCGGCAAGAAGGCCCTGGAGCACGCCGTACGCTTCACCCTGGCCAAGATCGCCGCGCCTATCTGCCGCCGGCGAGCCATTGGGCCAGCGAAGACCACAGCGATGACCTGCCGCCCATGGGCATGCGCATGCGCCGCAAGGCCAGATTCGACATTTCCGGATTCTCCCCGGACGTCCGGATCATCCTGACAGCGCTGAAGAAATACGGCATGATCCTCGCCGACAACGGCAGCGACAATTTCATCAGCGGCGCACCCGACCCGCGCTGGAACGCCGATACGCTCCGGCAACTGATGCGGGTCAAGACGCAGGACCTGGAAGTGGTCGAGAAGAAGGGCGTTGTGACCGATCAGCGGCGCCGATGAACTTGCGACACCACCCTGAGCGCACTGTCATCGGCGCGTGTCCTGCGATAAGTAGACCGCAACGCGGTCGACGGGGACCGCGCGCCACATGGGCGCTGTTCCCTGCGACCGAAAGAAACCAACCGATGAGGAGCGCGTGATGAAATCCCTGCTGATCGTGACGACGGCCTTCCTGGCAACGACCGCTGTCGCACTGGCGCAGTCCGCGCCGGACCTCAAGGGCACCTGGTCGGGCCAATGGAAAACCGTGATCTTCGGCCACAATCCGCATCATCCGGGATCGCAGACGACCACGAACCCACCGCGCATCCGCGAGATTGCTTTCACGATGCAGATCGAGGGCCAGGACGGACGGCTGATCTGGGGCAGGTCCTGGTCCAATCCGGAGAACAAGGAACTGTTCGCCGCGACCATCGCTGCCGACGGCAAGACCATCTTGGGCTCCGACACCGACGGCTCGCTCACCATGAGCATCATGGCCCCCGACAAGCTGGAAGCCTGCTACACCCATACCGGGCAGGGTCCCAGCAAGTCGATCGTCGCAAGCTGCGGCTCGCTGCAGCGCGCCGGCCGCTAGCAACAAGGCGCCGGGGACGATCGATCGCCCGGATGGAGCCACGCACCGCACTGATGACGCAGCTTCTGCCGGCCGCCCTCCTCTTCGCCTTGGCGCTCGCGCCAGGCAGCGCCGCGAGCGAGACGCTGGTCAAGCTCACGACGCCGCGCGGCGTTAGCCAGTCGCTCCTGCTGATCAAGCCCGAGCAACCGCCGGCCGCGGCCGTGATCCTGTTTGCCGGCGGGCACGGCGCACTCGGGCTCTCGGGCCCCGGCAAGATGCGCTGGGGAAGCGGGAATTTCCTGGTGCGCACGCGCGACACGTTCGTCCGTCACGGCCTCATGGTCGCGGTGATGGATGCGCCCGCCGACCAGCAGAGCGGCATGAATGCCATCTTCCGCATGGGTGCGGCCCACGCCGGCGACATCGGCGCCGTCGCCGGGCGCTTGCGGGCCGAAACCAACGTTCCGGTCTGGCTCATTGGCACCAGCATGGGCACATTTTCGGCCGCCGGCGGCGCCATCGGCGCCAAGGGCATCGACGGCCTGGTGCTCACTTCGACCATTACCCGGGCCCAGCCCACGTGGCTGATCTCCGGCAGCCATCCGCACGGCGTCGCCAGCATGAACCTGCCGCGCATTCCCGCGCCGACGCTGATCATGTCGCATCGCCACGACGGCTGCTCGATTACGCCCGCCGCCGACGCACCCAAGCTCAAGGCGCGGTTGACGGCGGCGAAGCCCGCCGAAATCGTGGTGCTCGACGGCGGCGCGCCGCCGATTTCGAAACCGTGCGAAGCCAAGTCGCAACATGGCTTCTTCGGCATCGAGGAAGAGGCGGTCGCCGCCATCGCGCGCTTCGTCAAAACGCATCCGCCAATCTGACGGCCGGCCCTCAAACGGGCAACGTCTTCTCCGTCACGCCCGCGCTTGTCGCGGGAATCCACGTCTTACTTTTCGAGTTCAAGTCAAAGACGTGGATGGCCGGGACAAGCCCGGCCATGACGGCGATGTTGTGTGATGACGATCACACTTGCGTCGAATCCCCCGAACCCGCCGGCCGCACGGGCCGACCAATCTCCGAACGTTAGAAAAAAGGAGAACAACGATGCTGGCGGAAATCTATCTGTTGCGGTTGCAGACGCTCGTGCGAAGCACCTCCCCGTCCCCGAATGCGGCCGCAAGCAATCCCCGCTTCATCCCTATCTCGTTGCCCCGCACTTGACGCAGGGGCGATCGGGCAGCAAGCGGCTCGGTTGACGCGGCGGCCGGGGAAAGTCGTCCCCTCGGTGGTCGCGCGCTTCCGGGCCGCTTGCTGAGCACGTACGCGGATTGCCCGCGCACGCTCCACCGGCTTGTGTTCACCGGCGCATCCCGGCACTGATGGCGGACCTTCACAGGGAAACCTTCCGATGCTCGCTCGATGTCTTGCAATCGCACTGACCTTGGTTGCCGCCGGCATCTCGCCGCAGGCGGCCGCGCAGGACGCCGGCTACCCGGCAACCGCCCTGCTCTCGACCGGCCGCAGCATCGTCGGCGAGACGATACGTTATCCGGACACCGGCCCCGCGCACGTCACCGCCTCCATCGTGGTGCTGGCGCCGGGCGCCAAGACCATCGTGCACCGGCACGGCGTTCCGCTGTTTGCCTACATTCTGGAAGGCGAACTCACCGTCGACTACGGCGCGCACGGGGTGCGGGTCTACCGGCAAGGCCAGGCCTTCATGGAGGCGATGGAAGTCGCCCATTTCGGCATCAACCACGGTACACAGCCGGTGCGGCTTCTCGCGGTCTCCATGGGGGCCAAGGGCGCCGAAGACGTCATCCCGGTCCGGTAAATCTGCGGCGATGTTCCGCGGATGCGGCTCCACATCAGGCGAGCCAATTGGTACAATCTCATGTAAGCTCAAGTCGTGGGGCCATGACCAAGTGCGCAGGTGCATCCATGTCTCGCGTCACATACGAGATCGTCCAGCATGACGGCGGTTGGGCCTACAAGGCCAACGGCGTGTTCTCCGAACCTTACCCGACTCATGACGAGGCCTTGGCGGCCGCGCAGCTCGCCGCCGAGGAACAACGGGCGCCGGGACACACCGAGGTCATCGAATACGAGGACGAGAAGGGCAAGTGGCACACCGAAACCGCGCCCGGCAGCGATCGTCCTGAAACCGAAGTGAAGGACGGCGACGCCTGATACGGGCGCCCCGGGGGGCATCATGCTGACGCTCTACTCCTACCCCGAATTGTTCGGGGTCGCGGACAACAATGCCTACGGCCTGAAGGTCTTTGCCTTCCTCCGGCTGACCGGCGTGCCGTTCCGGCATGAACATATCTTCGACGCCTCGAAAGCGCCGCGCGGGCAATTACCCTATATCGACGATGACGGCGAGATCATCGGCGACAGCGACACCATTATCGCCCATCTGATCCGGAAGTACCGGCTGACGATCGACGCCGCCTTGAGCCAATCGCAGCGCGATACCGACCACCTGATCACCCGGATGCTGGACGATCTCTACTGGGTGATGTCGTATTCGCGCTGGAAAGACGACCGCTTCTGGCCGCTGTTTCACCGGGCGCTGCTCACGCAGCATCCAAGCCTTACCGAGGACGGCCTGCGCAAGGCGAAGGAGTACAACGCCGAGCGCTATTACTTTCAGGGTATCGGACGCTACGATCCCGACGCCGCCATGCAGCGCGGCTTGCGCGACCTGGAAACGCTCGCGCACCTGATCCCGTCAGCGGGCTACCTGCACGGGCCGCGGCCGACAAGCATCGACGCCAGCATCTACGGCTTCATCGCCAACATCTATTTCTACGACATTCCGACGCCGCTGAAGCAGTTCGTCACGTCGCAGCCCAACCTGGTGCGGCACTGCGAGGTGATCCACGCCGCGGTGACGGCGCCGGGCAAATAGCGAAGGAGCGAGAGAGATGGTCAAGAGTTTCGATCATGTCACCCTCGTTGTGCGCGACGTCGAGAATGCCAAGCGCTTCTTCGCGCTTCTGGGCTTCAAGGAAACCAAGTCCGTGGTGATCTCCGGCAAGACCATGGAGGACTACATGGGCGTTCCGGGGATCGAGGCGGACCATGTAACGCTGGCGCTCGAACACGTCACGCCGCATACCGAGGTGCAGCTATTGCACTACCGCCATCCCGATGCGCTGCAGGACCCGAACGTCGACCGGCTGAACAAGCTCGGCTTCAATCACATCTGCTTCGCCGTCGACGATCTCGACGCCGAGGTCGCCAAGCTCGACGCCGCCGGCGTGAAGTTGCGCAACGAGGTGATGCGCTTCCACGACCGCAAGCTCGTCTTTCTCCGCGGGCCCGAGGACGTCACCGTCGAATTGGCGCAGTGGAGCTGAGCGCGTCGCCCGGCCCTCAATCCGGTTAGATTGAATCAGCCGTCATTTGCGAGGAGCCCCAACGGGGCGACGAAGCAATCCAGACTCATATGCGGCGCTGGATTGCTTCGCTACGCTCGCAAGCACGGATATATCAGCAGTGCTCGCGTCAGGCGCCGCACAGCCGGCCAGAACAGCGCGCTCAGGTGCCGTCGGACAGGCGGCCGTCGACCGCGGTCTTGATGACCTGGCGGATGTGCGCGTTCGACAGGAACAGGTCGTGGTTGACGATGCCCCAGCCTTCCTGCGAGGCATCGACCACCCGCACGCCGAACTTCTTGAGTGTCGCAGCCTCCGCAGCGCCGACCCGCGACGCGCCTGCGATCCAGCCCGACACCGCGAGCGCGCGGTCGTTGGTGGCGGTGATGATGGTGATGCGCGAGGCGAGCGCGCCGACGCGTTCGACCGACGACGAGAACACGTCCATGTCGATGTCGGGGGCGGCGAACACCACGGCGCCGGTGCGCTCGATCGCCTGCAGGCCGAGCCGCAGGTAGATCTGGCGCAGCGCCTCCATCGTCAGCGATGTGCCGACGCTGTGCGCGACGACATGGACGCGGCCGGTGCTGCGCGAGCGGATGAAACCGGTCAGCACCTGCTCCAGCGCGTCGCGCGACCACATCGCGCTCTCGCGATCGTAGGCGTAATCGAGCAGCTTGGCCTTGGACGGCCAGGCAAACACCACCGTGTCGCCGCGGAAATTGACGCCCTGCGCGAGCCGCGCGGCATCGACCGTCGCGGTCTCGAAGGTCTGGTTGAAGCCGTGTACGTAAATGAGAACGTCGCGTGCGCCTTCACCGAACAACGAACTCGGTTTCGGCAGCAGTTCGACCTTGTCGACCTTCCACTCGTCGAGACCGAACGAGGCCAGCGAGAAGCGGCCCACTTCGGGCGCAATGAGTCTGGCCCGCGCGACGCTGAGCTTGGCGCGCTCGGCACCGAACCACGGCTTGTCGGTGGCATTGCCCGCCGGCTTGCGGGTGGTCGCGACCAGGATCGAAGACGATGCAGTGGAGAGATCGGGCCCGTCGAGATTCAGGCCCGGTGCGGAAACCGCCGCACAGCCGCCGAGCGCGAGCGACGACGCGGCCGTCGCAAGGCTGCGCAACACCGCGCGGCGCGACGCTCCTCCAGAGCTGCGATTAACAGTTACACCCACCATGTGAACCCCTGGGTGATCTTTTGCCGCTCAATCGCGGCGATACCGGGGCGAACGCGGATGCGCGGAACTCGCGGTCATGGTCCGCAACGGCACGCATAAGCGACAGAAAACACACAGAATTGTGATCCTCGCTGTGCTCCGGACGGAGCGCGAAGCGGTGGAAAATTCGCACCTCAAGGCGTTGCGGAGATACAAATTCCCCTTGTGGCCGGGGCCGTTTCCCTCGGCCACGGCGCGCGCCTATATTGCGGTTGCCGGTCATTTCCCGCCCGAAGCGTCGAGGTCCCGTCAATGCCTGCACCACGTCAACTGCGCCTCACCGCCTTCATGCGGCCGGTGAGTCTCCACACCGGCGCCTGGCGTTACCCCGGCGCTTTTCCGGATGCCAATTTCAACTTCGCGCACCTGAAGCGCTTCACCCAGACCCTGGAACGGGCCAAGTTCGACGCCTTCTTCATGGCCGACCACATGGCGGTGCTCAACATGCCGGTGGAGGCGCTCAAGCGCAGCCATACGGTCACGTCGTTCGAGCCGTTCACGCTGTTGTCGGCGCTGTCGCAGGTCACCGAGCGCATCGGGCTCATGGCGACCGGTTCGACCACCTTCGACGCGCCCTACCACATCGCACGCCGCTTCGCCTCGCTCGATCATCTCAGCAACGGCCGCGCCGGCTGGAACATCGTCACCACCTCCAATCCGGATGCGGCGCTCAATTTCGGGCTCGACGAACACATGGAGCACGCCGATCGCTATGCGCGGGCGCGCGAGTTCTACGACGTGGTCACCGGTCTGTGGGACAGCTGGGCCGACGACGCCTTCATCCGCGATCCGGAAAGCGGCATCTATCTCGATCCCGACAAGATGCATGTGCTCGACCACAAGGGCAAATATCTCTCGGTGCGCGGCCCGCTCAACATCGCGCGCCCGGTGCAGGGCTGGCCGGTGATCGTGCAGGCCGGCGCCTCCGAACCCGGCCGCCAGCTTGCCGCCGAGACCGCCGAGGCGGTGTTCACCGCGCAGCCGAACATCGAGGTCGGGCGGCAGTTCTATGCCGACGTCAAGGGCCGCATGGCCAAGCTCGGACGCGATCCCGAGCACATGAAGATTTTGCCCGGCTGCATGGTCGTGGTCGGCGATTCGGTCGAGGAGGCCCGCGCCAAGCGCGCCAAGCTCGACAGTCTCGTACATTACGCGAACGCCATCGCTTCGCTATCGATCGCGCTCGGCCACGACGCGTCGAAGTTCGATCCCGACGGACCGCTGCCCGACATTCCAGAGAGCAACGCCTCGAAGAGCGGCCGCGAACGCGCCATCGCGCTCGCCAAGCGTGAGAACCTGACCGTCCGCCAGCTGGCGCAGCGGCTCGGCGGTCACTCCGGCCTCGCCATGATCGGCACGCCCAAGACCATCGCGGACGAGATGGAGGAATGGCTGACGAGCAGGGCGTCGGACGGCTTCACCGTCCAGTTCCCGTACCTGCCCGAGGGCCTCGACGACTTCTGCAACAAGGTGGTGCCGGAGTTGCAACGGCGCGGGCTGTTCCGCCGCGAATACGAAGGCACGACGCTGCGCGAGAATCTCGGGCTGCCGCGACCGCCCAACCGGTTCTTCGATCAGACGGCGCGCACGGCCGCGGAGTGACCCGATGAGCGCGATCAAAGAATATCACGCTCACGTCTACTACGACGCAGCGGCGCGCCCACAGGCCGAAGAGCTCTGCCAGGCGGCCGGCACCACGTTCGGGGTCAAGATCGGCCGCATGCACGACAATCCGGTGGGACCGCATCCCCGCGGCAGCTGCCAGCTCACGGTCACGACCGATCAGTTCGCTGAGGTGATCCCCTGGCTCGTTCTGCACCGCAAGGGCCTCACGGTGTTCGCCCATCCGCAGACCGGCAACGCGCTCAAGGATCACACCGAACACGTGATCTGGCTCGGGCCGTCGGAGCCGCTCAAGCTCTCGGCACTGAAGTAGTCAATCCGATCGAAAGATATCCTCGACGGAAAGCTCGATCCCGGGCGGGTCGAGCCGCAAGTTTCCTTGCTTCACGATCCTCGTCGCGATCGCATCACCTTCTCCGCGCGCGTGATGCACCAAAAGCTGCTTGTCCGGATCGATGATGAGATACTGACGGACAGTCGGAACACGGAAATAGCCGGCGAGCTTGGCGGACGCATCGATGTGGCGGGTCGACGGGGACAGCACCTCTACGATGATCACTGGATTCGGCACTTCAACCGCGGCATCGGCCAGCCGCTCGCCGCAATAAACCAGCGCGTCGGGCTCGTGCGCGGTGTCTTGATCGATGCGAACCAGCATGCCGTCTGGAAGCATGCGGCACGGCAAGCGCGCTTGCCGGATTGCGGCATCAAGGGCCGACTGCACTGCATATTTGATGCGCGCGTGTCCTACACGTTCCGGCGTCATGGCGTAGACGACGCCCGCGTAAAGCTCGAACTGGCCCGGCCGGCCATCAACCCATGCCAGGTACTCGTCCACGGTCATCTTGTGTTTCGGAAGCGCAACCATTGCAAATAGTCTAACATCACTAAGACCAAGCGCCAACAATGGACCGTAGCCCGCCATGAACCGCATTCTCGAAATCCCGCCGGAGAAACTCACGCCCGAGCAGTCCACGGTGTTCAACCAGCTGGTCGCCGGCCGCGGCCGCATCCTCGGCCCCTACAAGATCTGGATCCACAGCCCGACGGTGGCGAGCGGCATGGAACACATCGGGACGTTTCTCAACAAGCGCTCGTCGTTGTCGAAGCGCGAGGTCGAGATCGGCATTTTGGTCATCGCCAATCATTGGGACGCCAATTACGTCCGCCAGGCCCACATCCGTGAGGGCAAGGCCGCCGGTCTCAGCCAGGAGACGATCGACGCGGTGCTCGCCGGCGGCGACCCGAAACTTGCCGACGATCACGAACGCGCGGTTTACGAGTTTGCCCGCGCGATGGCGTCGGGATCGAAGCTGACCGACTCGGAGTTTGCCGGGTTCGAAGCGGCGCTCGGACGGGCGGGCATCGCCGAGGTGCTGACGCTGCTGGGCTACTACACCTCGGTGGCGCTCGCCATGAAGGTGCATGACGTCCCGGTCCCGGCGCAGGCGCCGGCGTAGGGAGTGTAAGCTCTGTCCCCGTTCGTCCCCGCGGAAGCGTGGACCCAGGACACATCATCCAGTGCTCGCGATTCTGGATCCCCGCTTCCGCGGGGACGAACGGAGAGAGCATCGATCAAGGGAAAGGGAATCGGCGCTAGCTCTTGCGGCCGCTGCGCTCCTGCTGATCGAGCCACTGCGACAGTGTCGCGTCCGTGCGCTTCCCGGACTTCGCCGCGGCTTTCTTCTTCGGCGCGGCCTTGGGCGGCGGCGGCGGAGCGGCGGCGTCGCGCGCCAGGCGCAGCGCGCGCAATCGCTCGGTCTTGGCGCGCACCGCCGCCATCTCGGCCTCGTACTCGCGCGCAGCCTGCTTGGCGTCCTCGGCCTGCTGCGCCTTGGCGGCACTGTGCGCCGACCCGCTCTTCTTCGACTGGTCCGCCATGTCGTCTCCTGTTGGCCTGATGTCTCTAATCGGACGCGCGCGACCGGTCCGGCACGTCGGAATTCGGCCGACCGAGGCCCCCGCCGCTACAGGCCCGCGGCTTTCCGCAATGCGGCGTTGATCCGCTCCTGCCAGCCCGGCCCATCCGACTGAAAGCGATCCAGCACGTCGCGGTCGATGCGCAGCGACACCAGCTCCCTGGCGCCGGGCACCGACGGCAGCTTGGGAAGCGGCGCCGCCGGCGGCTTGGTCGTCGCCTGCTTGAAGGCCGCTTCCGCCCGTTCGCGCGGGTCGCTGATCCGTCGTGTCATCTCGCTGTCCCTGGTCCACTCCTGGAGGCCGTGGCGTGCTTTAGCAGCAAGACTCCGTCAGGGCAAAGGCGCACAAGCCGCAGCCGGCAGGTCCGGCTTCCTTGTCTGTTGGACCGGGCCGGAATATTTTGTCTGCGCCTCCTGGAGTCCGCCGATGAATGCGCCAGCCGATATCTCTGCGTCCGCGTTCGCGAATCTGCTCCCCGGCGATCCCGCGCCCTGGTTCCATCAGCGCTCCACCAGCAACCCGAATTACGCGTTCGATACCGCCGCAGGCCGCTATATCGTGATCTGCTTCTTGATGAGCGCGGGCGACGCCGCGGGCCGCGCCGCCCTCGATGCAGTGCAGGCCAATCGGCGCGCCTTCGACGATCAGCGGGCGTCGTTCTTCGGCGTCAGCATCGACCCGCGCGATGAGGCGGAGGCCCGGGTGCAGGGGAGCATGCCGGGCATCCGTTTCTTTTGGGATTTCGACGGATCGGTGAGCAAGCTTTACGGCGCCGTGCCGAAGGATGCGAAGCCGGGCGAGCAGACCGCCGCGCGACGGTTCTGGATGGTGCTCGACCCGGCCCTGCGGGTGATGGCGACGTTCCCGTTCACGAACGATGGCCGCGCCGCGCTATTCGGCTATCTCGGACACCTGCCGCCGCCCGACTGCTTCGCCGGCTTCGAGGTCCAAGCGCCGGTGCTCATCCTGCCGCGGGTATTCGAGCCGGCGTTCTGCCAGCACCTGATCGACCGCTATGAGGCGAATGGCGGGGAAGAGTCGGGCTTCATGCGAGACGTCGATGGCAAGACGGTCACGATCCTTGATTCGAGGCACAAGCGGCGGCGCGACTACGTGATCGAGGATCTCGACCTCATCAAGCAGACGCAGTCGCGCATCCGGCGGCGCGTCAATCCGGAGATGCTGAAGGTTCATTCCTTCAATCCGACTCGCATGGAGCGGTACATCGTCTCGTGTTACGCCGCCGAGGACGGCGGACATTTCCGCGCCCACCGCGACAACACCACCAAGGGCACCGCTCATCGCCGGTTCGCGGTGTCGATCAACCTGAACGACGACTTCGACGGCGGCGAGTTGAGTTTTCCGGAATACGGGCCACGCCGGTTCAAGGCGCCCACCGGCTGCGCTGTCGTGTTCTCGGGAGCGCTCCTCCATGCGGTATCGCCGGTGACCCGGGGTCGGCGCTACGCCTTTCTACCCTTTGTCTACGACGAGGCCGCCGCCAAGATTCGCGAAGCCAACAACGCGTTCCTGGGCGTAGGCGTTGTTCCCTATACGATGACCTGATCCGCGCACCGGACGGCCAAACCGCTCGCCGGGTCAAGCTTCTGGGCGCGCCGGGCACCAAGTTCGGCCGGGACACGCGTCGGGGCAGCAATTTTGGCGCACGGATGCCCCCGTTCATCCGCCGTTCACCATGAAGGTGAGACACTGAGCGCAACGTAACGCTGCCGTTACGAATCGAGTGAGGTGAACGTCATGCGGAATACCATGACCGCTCTCGCCGCTGCCGCAACGATCGCCGCGGCGACCGTGGCGATGCCGAGCGCTGCAGATGCCAGGGGGCGTAACTGGCTTGGTCCCGCCATCATCGGCGGCATTGCCGCCGGCATCTTCGTCGGAACCCAGATCGCGGAGCCTCGATATCCGGGGCCGGTCTATTTCCAATATTCGCAGCCGGGCCCGACCTACTACGAGGTCTACCCGCCGCAATATTACGCGCCGCCGTCGATCGACAATTGCTGGCGCTGGCGTCACGGCTACCGTCAACGCGTGTGTTGAGTGCTTCGAGTTCCCTGTCCCCGCGTCAAGCCGGCATCCCGATTGGATGCCGGCTTTTCTGTGTCATCGCCGGCGGGGGGCGGTACGAATGTCTCCAAATTTCCGACAAATTAACTGGGATTAATGTGTCCGGCTCATACGGGGGCCGTGACTGAATCGGGGCTATCGAAAAAATCGCTATCCCTCCCGCGTTGGCGCTGGCCGACGACACAAGGAGAATCGCCTAATGAAGAAGACGCTTGCTTCAGTGCTCGCCGCGGCCACGATTGCCGTGGTGGTGGCTGGTACCGCCACCGATGCTTCCGCACAGTATCGCCGTGGCGGTGGCGCCGTGGCGGCCGGGATTGCCGCCGGCGTGGTCGGCGGCCTGATCGTCGGCAGCGCGATTGCGAATTCGCGGCCGGCCTACGTGGTTGCGCCCGCACCCGGCTACGTCGCCTATCCGGCCTATGCGGCCGCCCTGCCCGGCCCGAACTGCTATTGGACGCGCATGCCGGTCTACGACCGCTGGGGCAACGTGAGGGGCTGGCGCGGCCGCCCGGTCGCGGTCTGCCAGTAAGCTGCAGAATTTGACTCCGGCGAGATGCCGGAACGACGGACCCGGCGGGCATGCCCTGCCGGGTTTTTGTTATGCGCGATGATCGTGCGCGCTGCCTGAATCAGGGGCTACGCGCCGCTCAGTTGGCGCTGCCGCCCTGCATGTGGCTGAGCACATTGCCGGTCGGCCAGCAATCGACTTTGAGGTTATTGGCCTTTTGATAGGCACCGAGCGCCGAGCGCGTCAGCATGCCGGCTTTGCCGTCGACCTTGTCCTTGTAGAGGCCAAGCTTGGCCAAGTTGCGCTGCATGGTCTCGACGTCGGCGGTGCGAAGTTGCTTGTCCTTGCTCCAGGACTTTTCGAACGGCCGCGAGTCGGTGATGCGATCGCTCAGATGTCCAACATACAGAACGTAGAGGTCGGAGAAGTTGTACTGCTTGATGACGAAGTAGTTCTTCGTCGTCAGGAACGAAGGGCCGTAAATGCCTTCCGGCTGCAGCAATGACGCCGGCTCCGCCAGTTCGGCCGCCGTCGGCTTGCGGCCGTAGGCCGGCGCGAATCCCTGCTTGAGCCATTCGCCGAGCGGCCGCGTGACTTCCGGCACGCCCATGGTGCAGTCGACCGACTTCGGCGCGCGCACTTCGTAGGCCCAGTGCATGCCGCGCTGCCAGCCCTTGTTGACGAGCTGCTGCGCCGCCGACGCGAGCGCGTCGGGCACCGAATGCCAGATGTCCTTCTTGCCGTCGCCGTCGAAGTCGACGGCATGCTTGTAGAACTCCGACGGCAGGAACTGGGTCAGTCCCATCGCGCCGCCCCACGAGGCGCGCATGTCGCCGATCTTCAGATGGCCCTCGTCGAGCATCTTGAGCGCGTAAAGCAGCTCCTGGGTGAACATCTCCTTGCGGCGGCCGTAGTAGCCCTGCGTCGCCAGCACCGTGATGGCGTTCTTGGGCAGCTTGTAGCCGCCGAACGCGGTCTCGCGGCCCCAGATCGCCAGCAGCACGTTGCCGGGCACGCCAAGCTTCTGCTCGATCGCCGCCAATGTGCGGCCGTGCTCGGCCGCCAGCTTCTTGGCCTGCGCGGCGAGCCGGGCGATGTTCGCCTCTTTGATGTAGTCGGCCGGGGTCTGCACGAACTCGGCCTGGCCGGGCGGCGGACGACCGGGGCGGCCCGGGACTTCGAGATCCGGCAGCGTCAGATCGGGCTCGACGCCGCGGATCGCCGAGTCGAATGTCTTGCGTGAAATGCCCATGGCCTGCGCCTGCGGCCACAGCGACTCGAGCCAGCGCTGGAACGCCGGCTCGGCGGCCGAGGCCGGTGCGCCCGACAACAAAGCGACACAAAGCGCACCCGCGCCGAGGGACGGGAGGAAGCGGCGAAACCAGGAGGTTATGAGTGCCATGCCGACTCTTTCGTGTGCCTGAGTGGTGACGAATACCGCGCGACTCGACTCGCGCCACGCTGGATCATTGATCTCTGCAACGCCACGATGGCGTCACAATGGCGCCTTGCGGGCTGGTAATCCTTGCATCTGCGGCGACTGAAGTGGGGATTCGCCGAGGGGATCGCTATCGGCGAGACGTGTCACCGCACGCGGGGGGTGTCACCATGCCTTTGAGCAGCAGCTTCACGGATGAAGGCGGCGGCTTTGCGTCGTTCCTGCATCAGGTTCAGAAGTCCTACGTGCCCGAACGCGATATCGACGGGCGAAAATTCGACAAGGCGATGAGCCGCCTGCGGGCCAGGCTCGAGGAGACGACGACCGCGAGGGCCGACCTCGCCGGCGACCTCGACCTGCGATGCCGCGCCGATGAGGACAACGTCGCTGCGGTGCTGACCGGCATCACCGCGATCCGCTTCCTGTCGCTGCGCGCGCTGCAGGCGGTCGAGTACCGGCGCCAGTCGCTGTGGAATTTCTCGCACATTGTCTCGACGCTCTACGAGCTCGACACCTGGTCGCGCCGGATGTTCGACGCGGTCGACAGCCGGATCGCCGACACCGCGACTGACGGCGGCGTTGTCGCCAGCTACTTCCAGTCGTTCGGCGACGGCACGCGCACCTTCCCGCTCGCCATCGAAGGCCATTGCCGCTACGTGATGGCGCGCCAGCTCAGCCGCATCAGCAACGAGATCGACCTCAAGGAGATCCGCCGCTTCGGCGACCATTTCCAGCGCGTCGCGCCGGCGCTGGTGTCGACCGCGGCCGATGCCGGCATGCGCGCCGCCATGCAGAAATACGTCACCGCCTTCCAGCTTTGCCGTTCGCCGGTCGGCATGAACTTCCTCGAGCTCGGCGTCGCCGCCGAGGAGATGAAGCTGTGGCTCGAACGGCACCGCGAACAGTTTACGCCACAGGGCATAGCTCGCATCGAGCAGTTCCTCGACCGGCATGACGCCATGCTGCAGGGCTCGCGGACATGGCAGCGGCTGCAGGCGCTGGCCGCCCGGCCGGAAGCGACCTTCGAGCGCAGCGCCCAGCTGATCGTGCTGTGCAAGCCGATCTACAACGAGATCAGGAACCTGGGCTCGATCCAGTTCAGCGCCAATATCGACATGTATCTCGGTTTCCGGCTGCGCGCCGCCGAACGGCTGGTGCAGGCGTTTCCGCACGGGCCCGCGAACCTGCCGGCGCTGGTCACGGTGCTGCACGACTTCGCGTTCGCGATCCGCGACATCCTGCTTTTCATGGGCAAGACCGTGGTGCAGAGCCTCCAGGAGTCTCCAGACGCACCGCCTGCCGACGGCGAGCCGTCAAAAGGCGCGGTCGCGGCGACGGTGACGTTCTTCCGGCTGATCGAAGACGCCGCCCGCGAACTTGCCACCCGCGCGCCCGAGCATTTCGGCTGGCTCGACCAGCTCTATGCCGAACTCGATGACCTCCCCGCGGAGGTCTCCGGCGAACTGCTCGCCTTCACGCCGCGCGCCCGATAGCCAGCGAAGGCTGCAGAGCGAGACAAAGCTCCCATCACTCTCCTTGGCCCGGCCGCGCTCTTGCGCGCGCCCGGGCGAAAGTGCTCGTTGAGCAAGGTCGCTTGCTGCGCGAAAACGCGGCAGACGGGGTCTCACCATGCGCTCGTCCTATGCCTTGGCCGTGGGCGGTCGGCCCCGGCGTGCAGCAGGCCATCCATTGATCCTGAAAAAACGGCAAGGAATTTGCTTCCGGTAGGGGGAACCCTACAAGGAGAATGCGAATGAAGCGTGCTGCAGGATTGCTGTTATCTCTAGGAGTTGTATTTACCCCCGGCGTGCTGCGAGCGGAGGACGCTTGGCCGACCCGGCCCATTACCTTCGTCGTGCCGTATGGCGCCGGCGGCTACACCGACTTGGTCGGCCGACTCACAGCGCGCTATGTTGAAAAGGCTCTCGGCAAGCCCGTCGTGGTGGACAACCGTGCGGGCGCGGGCGGCATCGTCGGCGCCCAGGCGGTCGCGAATGCGGCTCCCGATGGCTACACGTTCTGCGTCTGCAGCATCGGCGCCATTTCGGTCGCGCCGTTCGACCCCGCCAAGAAGGTGAACTACGATCCGCTGCGTGATCTTGCCCCCGTCGGCGTCGTCAGCTCGATTTCGCAGGTCGTCATCGTCAGGAAGGAACTGCCGCTCAAGTCGATGACGGAGCTTGTGTCCTATGCCAAGGCCAATCCCGGCAAGCTGAACTATGGCTCCAGCGGAGCGGGCGGCCTGACTCACTATTCGGTCGAGTTGTTCCAGGCCCGCACCGGCACCAAGATGGTGCATGTGCCGTTCAAGGGCGGAGCACCATCAACGACTGCGGTGATCGCGGGCCAGGTTGATTTTTCGTTTGCCAATATGACTGACGGCCTCCCGCAGGTTACGGCAGGGGCGGTGCACGGCCTCGCTGTCACCTCGAGCAAGCGAAGCCCTTATCTGCCTGACCTCCCGACCGTCGGGGAGGCCGCGGCACTCCCTAATTTCGTGGTCGAGACCTGGAACGGCATCATGGCGCCGGCGAAGACGCCGCAACCGATTGTGCAGAAGCTGGCCGGCATCCTGATCAAGATGGCCGACGACCCGGAGGTGAAGGAGATCATGCGCAAGGCCGGCTCCGACACCGCCAAGACCACGCCCGAGGAGTTTCGCGCCCAAATCCAGCGGGAGATCACGCAGTGGACGCCGCTGATCAAGGAGATCGCGGCGCAGAAATAGCCGCGGCGCGCCGAGACCCACCCCCTAAAGCGGGATTCGCTGACGTTCACCGCGCGCCCTCTTCCGTTGGTCCCCGCGCAAGCGGGGACCAACGCGCGAAGCGCATGCAAGAAGGCCTGGATGCCCGCTTTCGCGGGGAAAAGAGCGCGCAATTTAAGCAGGATCAGAGTCGAGTCTAATTGGCGCGCGGGAACGAGTAAGGACTCATCTCGTCGGCGGTGCGGCCATGCGGGTCCCAGTTCTGCCAGCCGGCCCAGACGCGCTCGCCGGCAGCTTGGGCTTGGGCCCGCAGTTCGGCAAAGTCGATGCCGGGGATGCGGCCCTTTTCCACCCTCACGACTCCATCAACGATCACGGTGTCAACGTCGTTGCCGATGCCGCAATCGATCAGGCTCTTGATCGGATCGCGCACCGGCCCGAAGCGAAGGCTGTCGCCGCCGCTGAGGTCTATGATGACAATATCGGCCTTGGCGCCGGGAGCGAGCCGGCCAATATCGTCGCGCCCGACGGAGTGCGCCCCGCCGAGCGTTGCGGCCTCGAACACCTGCGCCGCGGTCGCGGCCGTGAGGTTGCGGCTCGCCACCTTGCCGAAATAAGAGGCATTACGCATCTGCAGAATCATGTCCCGCGGATAGGTGTCGGTGCCGAGCGCAATGTTGACGCCGGCCTTGCGGTAGGTTTCCCAATTGTCGAGGAAGCGTCCCCGCCGCGCCACGTTGACCGGGCAATGCGAGATCGAGCAGCGATGCGATCCCATGATCTCCAGGTCGTTGGAGCCGGAATAGTTCATCAGAGGATTGTCGCAGGTGAAGTTCCCATGCCCGATGTTGAGCTTGTCCGACATCAGGCCGATATCGCGCAGCAGCTCCACTGACGTCCTTTGGTGTTCGCGGATGATGTCGAACACTTCGTGGATATTGTAGGCGGCATGGATCGCGACGGGGAGATCGCGCTCCTTCGCCGTATCGGCAGCCTTGCGCATCAGCGGAACCGTGCAGGTCTCGATCTCCCGCGGCACCAGGATGCCGCGGACCAGATCGCCATGCGCACCCTGGTATCGGTCGATGAACTCGAGCGCGAGATCGAACTCCCGCTCGCCGCCGGCTTCGTCCATCACCCGGACGAGCTTGCCATCCTCGCCGCCGATCCACCGCCCGCTATCGAAGCCCGGCCCGAGATAGGCGCGAATTCCGAGTTCGCCGACGACTTGAAGCAGCGCCTGCTGGACGCGCAGCTGACTGCCGAACTCGACGAATGTCGTAATGCCGTTGCGCAGCAGTTCGGCAATGGTAAACTTGGCGTTGAGCAGCAGGTCGTCGACCACCGAGTTATCGTCGGGGCGGACGTAGCGCGGGTCGCCGCCGACACGGGTGCCCGCCCGCGCGACGCTGATTTCCAGGAAGGGCTGGCCAAAATAGTCGCCGCGGCCGACGTCCGAGATCAGCCGGTGCGAGGCGCGGTGTCCGGAATGCACGTGCGTATCGATGAAGCCCGGCGCGACCAGCTTGTCGCTCGCATCGATCTCCTGATCGATATCACCGTCGAACCGCTCACCGACGAAGATGACGGTGTTGCCTTCGTAGACTAATTCCGCATTTCGCCACAGCGTATGATGACCGTCGGCATGTCCCACCAGCCAGCCGGATTTGATGCGCGTGCGCATGAACGTCCCTCACCTGTTCAAAACCGCCGGCAGCGTACTGGTGACGGTTTCGAAGGTGATTGGCAAGAGCGTGATGCAACGGTGCCCGGCCGTCGCGATCGGATATCGAACGAACGTTCGACAGTACATTGAGTATCGGCTTTAGCAGCTGCCGAAAATTTAGCCGGGTCGGTGTTTGCGCATTCAAGATCGATTCCGGATAGCCGCTGCGAGCTTCCGGAATAACGCGGAGAGTTTTTCAACCGCCTGTCAGGTGTGGGCGGCGTCGCCGTTGGGTACGTGCGTACCGAGCCGGTCGACGAAGGCGATGCCGATCGCCGACACGATGAATGTCAGGTGGATCAGCGTCTGCCACATGATGCCGGTCTCGGTGAACGTCGCCCGCTCCGTGCCAAGGTTGCCGGCCTCGATGAACGTGCGCAGCAGGTGGATCGACGAGATGCCGATGATCGCCATGGCGAGCTTGATCTTGAGCACGCTGGCGTTGACGTGGCTCAGCCATTCCGGTGAATCGGGATGGCCTTCGAGCTCGAGCCTCGAAACGAAGGTCTCGTAGCCGCCGACGATCACCATTACCAGCAGGTTGGAGATCATCACCACGTCGATCAAGCCGAGCACCACCAGCATGATCTGCTGCTCGGAGAACGAGGTCGCGTGCAGCACGAGGTGCCACAGCTCCTTCACGAACAGCACCACATAGACGCCCTGCGCCACGATCAGGCCGATATAGAGCGGGAGTTGCAGCCAGCGCGAGCCGAAGATGAGGCTCGGCAGCGGCCGCAGCTTGCGGGCAACGACAGGCGGCGGGAGAGGCGTCTCTGGCGCCATGGACATGCGGGTCATCCCTCGGAAACGATTTCCGCCATCCGGCGGCTTTCGCCGACGCTTATAGGCGATTCGTGATGGTCGAACGACGCACTCACCGCACCGCCACAATGAACAGCCGCGGAAACTTCAGCAACACTTTGCCGTCGTAGCGCGCCGGATAGGCCTCGGCGATCTTCGCGCCGTAGGCGGCGAGATAAGCCGAGCGCATGGCAGGATCAAGTGCCGACGTGTACAACCTGAGCGACGAGCCCTTGAACCACTCGACGATGGCCTGCGGCCCCGGCATCACGTGGTTGTAATGGATGTGCCAGACATCGAGATGTCGGCACAGCGGCTTGAGCAGGTCGTAGTACTCGCCCGGGGTCGGCAGGTCGTCGCGCGCGGCGGCGTCAAGCGCCTGGTTGCCGGCCCATGGCCCGCTCGCCGCCACCTCGCGCATCAGCCTGAGCGCCGGTTCGTGGACGTTGTCCGGCATCTGCACCGCCAGCACGCCGCCCTCGGGCAGCGCGGAGAGGAGCCGCCGCAGCACCGCCGGGTGATCCGGCAGCCACTGGAACACAGCGTTGGCGAACAACAGGTCGGTCTCGCCGTCCGGGTTCCAGGTTGCGATGTCGGCCTCGACGAACCTGCACGCCGGCAGCCGCTCGCGCGCCTGGCGCAGCATGTCGGGCGAGGAATCGAGCCCGATCACCTCGGCGTCGGGAAACCGCTCGATCAGCAGTTCGGTCGAGTTGCCCGGCCCGCAGCCGAGATCGACCACGCGGCGCGGCCGCGCGAGCGGCACCTGCGCCAGCAGGTCGCGCGGCGGGCGTGTGCGCTCGTCCTCGAACTTCAGATATTGGCGGGCGGACCAGTCGTCGGACATGAGTGGAAACGATACCGCTACCGGCTGAACTTCTTATACTTGATCCGGTGCGGGATGGTGGAATCGGTGCCCAGCCGGCGCATCTTGTCGGCCTCGTAGTCCTGGAAGTTGCCCTCGAACCACTCGACGTGGCTGTCGCCCTCGAACGCCAGAATGTGCGTGGCAATGCGGTCGAGGAACCAGCGATCGTGGCTGATGATCACGGCGCAGCCGGCGAAATCCTCCAGCGCTTCCTCGAGCGCGCGCAAGGTATCGACGTCGAGATCGTTGGTCGGCTCGTCGAGGAGAAGGACGTTGGCACCCGACTTCAGCATCTTGGCGAGGTGCACGCGATTGCGCTCGCCACCCGACAGCGCACCGACCTTCTTCTGCTGGTCGGCGCCCTTGAAGTTGAACGCCGAGACATAGGCGCGGGAATTCACCTCGCGCTTGCCGAGCATGAGCTGGTCGAGCCCGCCGGAGACTTCCTCCCAGACGTTCTTCTTGCCGTCGAGCGCGTCGCGGGACTGGTCGACGTAGCCGAGATGCACCGACTCGCCGACCTTGATGGTGCCGCCGTCCGGCTTCTCCTGTCCGGTGATCATGCGGAACAGCGTGGTCTTGCCGGCGCCATTCGGACCGATCACGCCGACGATACCGCCGGGCGGCAGCTTGAAGGTCAGGTCGTCGATCAAGAGGTTGTCGCCGAACCCCTTCTTGAGGTGCTCGAAGTCGATGACGTTCTGGCCGAGCCGTTCGGCGACCGGGATGACGATCTGCGCGGTCTGGGTCTGTTTCTCGTTGGCCGTGGCCAGCAGCTCCTCGTAGCGCTGGTAGCGCGCCTTGGATTTGGCCTGGCGGGCGCGCGGGCTTGCCGCGATCCATTCCTGCTCACGGGCGAGCGTGCGCTGGTGCGCCGCCTCCTCGCGGCCCTCCTGCTCCAGCCGCTTCTGCTTCTGCTGCAGCCAGGCGGAATAATTGCCCTGGTAGGGAATCCCCCGCCCCCGGTCGAGCTCGAGGATCCACCCGGTGACGTTGTCGAGGAAGTAGCGGTCGTGGGTGACAATCAGGATCGCGCCCGGGTAGTTGCGCAGGTGGCCTTCGAGCCAGTGCACCGACTCGGCGTCGAGATGGTTTGTCGGCTCGTCGAGCAGCAGCAGATCAGGCTGCTCCAGCAGCAGCTTGCACAGCGCCACCCGGCGCCGCTCGCCGCCCGACAGCGACGTCACGTCGGCCTCGTCCGGCGGGCAGCGCAGCGCGTCCATCGCCAGCGTCACCTGCGAGTCGAGATCCCAGAGGTTCTGGCTGTCGATTTCGTCCTGCAGCTTCGCCATCTCGTCGGCGGTTTCGTCGGAGTAGTTGGCGGCGATCTCGTTGTAGCGGTCGATCAGCGCCTTCTTGGCCGCCACACCTTCCATGACGTTGTCGCGCACATTCTTGTCGGCATCGAGCTGCGGCTCCTGCTGCAGGTAGCCGACGCGCGCGCCCTCGGCGACCCAGCCGTCACCGACGAAATCCTTGTCGATGCCCGCCATGATGCGCAGCAAGGTCGACTTGCCCGAGCCGTTGACGCCGAGCACGCCGATCTTGGCGTCCGGATAGAAGGACAGGTTGATGTTCTCCAGGACCTTGCGGTTGCCCGGATAGGTCTTGGTCAGACCCTGCATGTGATAGATGAACTGACGGGCCATAAGGCGCCCTGCCCTTCATGTGGTTGGGGCGGCAGCCAAGTCCACGCAGGCTGCGGAACCTCGATGCCGGCACCGGATGGGGGGAATTCGCGGCTCATGTAGCCACTGGCAGCTATAAGAGCAAGCAACGGCTGAGACACCCGCCCGGCGCAGTGACCGGTCGTCTGCCGGGCCACGCAAGCCGCGGGAAGGAGCCCGATACCGGAACACGGCCGGAGCGGTCCAAAGTGTGACCTTGCCACGCGAGCCATTAACCCTTGCCGCAGCAATTCTGCAACAGGGAGCGCAAAAGCCTCAAAACGGGGCCATTTCTTACCTCATTTTAACATAGTGTGCCGCAAAAAGGCTAGTCGCAACGGGGCGTTACGTGCGACAGCTAAGATGCTGGCGGGGAAGTTACCGGCATCTCATAGCTGACCGGAGGGGTGTTATGGGGACCAAAGGGGCCGTTCGGGGCAATTCAAGTCAGCGTCAGGCACACAGCTTGGCCAGCGACTTCCGTCATTTCGTCCGGGACTTTGCGAAGGCGGTGTTTGATCCGTACCGGCCTGAGCTGCACTACATGCGCGGTCCGGGCCCGAAGTGGCACGCCAAGCATCGCCCGGCGGCGCCTTCCTACGATGCGGTCTCGGTCGCCGGCCTGGTACGGATCAAGGCGCGCTAATCTCCGTCATCGGCATTTCGATTTTCGGTCGCCACTGCCCGGCCGCGCTTTCAGTGACACCGATTTGATCGACCCAACATTGCGTGGGCTCTGACACAGAGCCGGCCGCGAACACCCGCCTTTTTTGCGCCCGCTCTCTCCATTCCCCTCCCCTGCGTAGCGGTGGGGAGGGAGACGAGAGAACGCCGTCAGTGCCAGGATGGCCGGCGTCGCGCCGCATGGGACGATGACTGTGCTATAGAACGTCCTCCCCTCCCGCCGTCTCTAGCCGGCCAACTCACGGACCCGCCCGATGCCGACGCTGCGCTGCGCGATCCTCGACGACTATCAGAACGTCGCCCTGTCGATGGCCGACTGGTCGCCGGTGAAGGGCGATCTCGACATCAAGGTGTTCAATGAGCACCTCGGCTCGGCCGACAACGTCGTCAAGGCGCTGGCGGGCTTCAACATCGTCTGCGCCATGCGCGAGCGCACGCCGTTCCCGCGCGGCGTGATCGAGAAGCTGCCCGACCTCAAGCTGCTCATTACCACGGGCGCGCGTAACGCTTCGATCGACGTCGCCGCTGCCAAGGAAAAAGGCGTCACGGTCTGCGGCACCGGCTCGTTCGGCAGCCCGACCTCCGGCATCGCCATCGGGCTGATGCTCGAACTCACCCGCCGCATCGGCTACGAGAACGCCCGCATGCATGCCGGCGCAACCTGGCAGACCACCATCGGCCTCGACCTCGAGGGGCTCACCCTCGGAACGCTCGGCCTCGGCAAGCTCGGCACCCGCACCGCGCAGATCGCCAGGGCGTTTGGCATGAAGACCATCGCCTGGAGCCAGAACCTGACGGCCGAAAAGGCTGCCGCCGCGGGCGTCGGCTACGTGTCGAAGGAGGACCTGTTCCGGCAGTCGGACTTCGTCACCATCAACGTCGTCCTGTCGCAGCGCTCGCGCGGCCTCGTCGGCGCCGCCGAATTCGCGCTGATGAAGCCCACCGCCTACCTGATCAACACCTCGCGCGGCCCGATCGTCGACGAGGCCGCCATGCTGGCAGCCTTGCGTGAGAAGAAGATCGCGGGCGCCGGCCTCGACGTGTTCGACATCGAGCCGCTGCCGAAGGACCATCCGCTGCGCAAGATGGACAATGTCGTACTGACACCGCATCTCGGCTATGTCGCGACCCAGAACTATCAGGCCTACTTTAAGGGCGTCGTGGAGGACATTCGGGCGTTCCTCGACGGTAAGCCGGTCCGGGTGATCGACTAGGGGCCGCCCGCCGGGACGTCCCGGCGACCCGAAAAATTTCGCAAAAAAATTTTCACGATCCTGTCGATCCCAGCGGCGTTCGTTCGTCGTGTGGACAGGGAGGCCGGGGTGGCCCCCCGTGGATCAAAGGAGACGAGACAATGCGCGTCATGGTGATGGTGAAGGCGACCAAGGACTCGGAAGCGGGGTTGATGCCGTCGACCGAACTGCTCGAGGCGATGGGCAAATTCAACGAACAACTGGTCAACGCCGGGATCATGCTGGCGGGAGACGGTCTGAAGCCGTCATCGCAAGGCAAGCGCGTCGCCTTCGACGGGCCGAGCCGCACGGTCATCGACGGGCCGTTTGCCGAGACCCGCGAACTGGTGGCCGGATACTGGGTGTGGGAGGTCAAGGACATGGCCGAAGCGGTCGAGTGGGTGAAGCGCTGCCCCAATCCGATGCCCGGGCCGAGCGAGATCGAGATCCGTCCGTTCTACGAACTGGCCGACTTCTCCGAGGCGCTCACCCCCGAGGTCCTCGATCTGCACAACCGCACCCGCGACAAGGCGGCGGGACGCTAGGGCACTGTAGGGCCGGCCAGGGCGGACCTGCGTCACCTTGGCCGATCCACTTTTGGAGTGGACTCCCCCGCTGGCGAAGCAGACGAGATATGGCACCCATGTTATTGGTCAGCCTCCGTCATCATTTCGGGGGCACTCGTGACCGGCGAATACGATGAGAGGAAATGGTTCTTCGATCGCAGGACCGACAAGACCATCATCAGCAAGAGAATGACAGACTCCCTGTCTGGCGAAAGTGTGCGCATCGCCTCGCACATTGTCGATGGTCAGCCAGGGCTAAAGTTCGCGACCATCAAAGATGAAATAGTGCTGCGGCAGACGCCCGCGGGGCGTTACGAGATTAAAGCGACGTTCCTTGAAGACGACCGCACAATCCGGACGCTTACTATCCAGCGGTACAGCAGCAAGAGTGGGCCGCTAGATAGGCAACACTTTTCGTTCGTTGGAGGTGAAATCGACACCCTCCTCAGCTTCGTAGCTGGAGTTAAGAGCGTACCCCTCGATGGGGCTGCCAAGGTCCATCTATCTGACGAAATGTTACGCGACATCGTTCTCGACCAAGGACAGGCTCGCCGAATCTTCGCAAAGAATGCGGAGCTGTTCCTGCGCTTGGCACAGCAAGAAGACATCACGCGCGATCTCATCGCGATCGGCTATCGACGGAATCAGCTTCAGAGATTCGAATCATTGCTCAATGATGCGGGATATTTCGCTGGCGAACAGGAACGGCTCCGATGCAGACCCGAGGACGTTTGGCAGGAGTTTTTCGAGGCCAACACGTGGATATTTGGTTATGGCCTTTCGTACCAATTCTTGTCCAAGCTCGACGAGGGAAAATTAGAGCAGATCGTGCGCGGTCGTGACCTAACGGCTGCAGGCAAGCGCTCCGACGCACTAATGAAGACGCGTGGCATAATCGGCTCGTTGTGCTTCGTGGAGATCAAGCGCCACGACACTCCGTTACTTGGATCGGCCCAGTATCGTCCGGACGTTTGGCCACCATCAGCAGAACTGACTGGCGGCGTATCTCAGGTGCAGACGACTGTACATGCCGCAATCGAAACGCTCGGTCATAAGCTGATGCCTAGAGACGACATGGGGGACCCAACCGGCGAGGTCCTGTTCAACATCGAACCCCGCTCTTGTCTAGTCGTGGGTTCGCTCATGCAGTTCCAGACAGATCGCGGAATCAACGTGCCTAAATTTCGCTCTTTCGAACTTTATCGGCGACACACCTGGCGCCCGGAAATTATCACTTTCGATGAACTCTTGCAGCGGGCTCGATTCATCGTCGAGCACGATTCGGATACGACCCCGCGGGAGCACCCAAGGGAGGATGAAATATCGTTCTAGTAGAGAATTCCTAATCTACTTTAGTTGGCCCAGGGCATCGACCTCCCTGAGCACACGGACTATTCGGGAGCCATGTCGGCTCCCGAATCACATAACGCAATCGATACGGTGTTCCGTATCGAGCAGGCGAGACTTATCGCCGGCCTCGCCCGCATGGTCCGCGACGTCGGATTCGCCGAAGAGCTGGCGCAGGACGCGCTGGTGATTGCGCTCGCCGAATGGCCCAAGATCGGCATTCCGCAAAGTCCCGGCGCCTGGTTGATGGCCGCGGCCAAGCGCCGGGCGATCGACGAGTTCCGCCGCCGCAGGATGCAGGAGCGCAAGCACGCCGAGATCGGCCGCGACCTCGACGGCGAACGCGACACCAGCGTGGAGGACCTTGAAGCGGCGCTCGACGACGATGTCGGCGACGAGCTGTTGGGCCTGATCTTCACCGCCTGCCACCCGGTGCTGTCGCCCGAGGCGCGCGCGGCACTCACGTTGCGCCTCATCGGCGGTCTGACGACGGACGAGATTGCGCGCGCCTTCCTGTCGACCGAAACCACCATCGCGCAGCGCATCGTCCGCGCCAAGAACACGCTGCGCGACGCCGCCCTCGACTTCGAGGTGCCGCGCGGCAAGGAGCGGGACGAGCGCCTCGCGTCGGTCCTGGCGGTGATCTACCTGATCTTCAACGAAGGCTACGCCGCCACCGCGGGCGAAGACCTGATCCGCCCTGCGCTGTGCGCCGAGGCGCAGCGGCTCGGCCGTATCCTCGCAGGCCTGATGCCGGACGAGCCGGAGGTGTTCGGCCTCCTGGCGCTGATGGAAATCCAGGCGTCCCGTCTCGGCGCACGCACGGCGGCGGACGGTTCGCTTGTCCCGCTGCCCGAGCAGAACCGCGCACGCTGGGACCGGCTCCTGATCCGCCGCGGCCTCGCGGCACTGGAGCGCGCCGAGGCGTTGGGCGGCGCCGGCGGTCCCTATGCGCTGCAGGCCGCCCTTGCCGCCTGCCATGCCAGGGCCCGCTCGGCCGAAGACACCGACTGGCACAGGATTGCGACGCTCTACGACACGCTACGTGCGGTGATGCCGTCGCCGGTGGTCGATCTCAATCGCGCCGTCGCTTACAGCATGGCGTTCGGTCCTGAGGCCGGCCTGACCATGCTCAACGAGATCGATCGCGCCGCGGCGCTGCGCAACTACGCGCCACTGCCGGCGGCGAAGGGCGACTTCCTGTTTCGCGCCGGCCGGCTCGCCGAAGCCAGCGTCGCTTTCGAAGCCGCCGCCGCGCTCAGCCGCAACGAACGCGAGAAGGCCTTCCTGCTGAAGCGTGCCGCAGCCTGCGCTAATTCGGTTTGATGACGCGGTAGAGCTGAAACTTATCGCCATCCTGAACGAGCTTCAGGCGATCCGGGTCCGGGTTAGGCGCCTCGTCCTCGGTGAAGAGCACGTAGACGTAATCGAACTCCATCCAGTGCCGCCAATATTCGGGCATCCATTCCTGCGGGTGGTCGGCGGCCGTCACCAGTTGCGCCACCGACGGCGGATCGCCATCGCGGGTATCAACGTAGTTCCGGAAGTTTTCCCGTACCTGCAGGACCTGCTTGCCGGCGACCGTGAACGCGGTGGTGACGACGGAGGAGCGGTCGATGATGGCGAGGCAGGCGGCATGCACGAGGCCGAGTTCGCTCGCATCCTCCCCGTGCGAACGTTCGGCATGCGCCACGAAGACTTTCGAACCCGGCTTGATGCGGCGCACCGAGGAACGGAATTCCTTGGTGGTGCTCGACATGTCCGACCAGACCACGTCGACCTCGATCAGCCGGATGGTGATCAGGATGAACAGGATCGCCATGAAGCCGCGGCGCACCAGGCGGTGACGGAGCTTGAGGTCGAAACAGGCGATCAGCATGAAGGCGAGCGCGATCGGAATGCGCTGGTCGGCCATATATGTCGCGAACATCACCCGCGGCATGGCCATGTAGACCAGGAAGCCGATGCCCAGCAGCGTCACGGCAAACGGATGGATTCGCAGCAGGCGGTGACGCACCGCGAAGATCGCCGCGGCGCCAAGGACGCCGACGATGGCGAAAGCGACAAGGTCGGAATAGACCTCGATGATGTAGATCAGACCGTTGAGCTTGCCGCGCGGCTCCCACCAGATGCTGCCGGCGAGATCGAGCGTCGGACTGGCGATCAGGAGAGCGGCGGGCGGCACGAAGGCGAGCCCCGAGGCCGCCGCGTCGAGCAGCGTCGCCGGCCGGATGCCACGCGACCACAGCCGCAGCAGTTCGTAGGCCATCAGGCCGATACCGTAGATGCCGAGCGCCGACAGGTGGCAGAAGAACAGTGCGACCGCGAACGCCGTCGACACCGCGAGCCGCAGCGGCCACGATCTTTCCCGCAGCCAAATCCACGTCGCCATCGCCCACAGCGCCAGCCCGACGCCGAACATGTAGTTCATCAGGCCGACCAAAAAGACGTAGTTGTAGAGGAGCGGCAGCGCGACGAACGGCAGCACCGACCAGCGGCCGACCAGCGTGCGGTTGAGCGCCAGCGTGCCGGAGATGATCAGGGCAAAAACGCCGACCGTGAAGATCTGCCCGGCCAGGTAGATGCTGGCATACCGGCCGATGAACGGCACGATCAGGTCCATCGCCAAGTTCGGGATGATCTGCCAGTCGATCTCGTAGAAACGCGCGAGGTCCGCGTTGCTGCGGATCGTGGCGATGACGTGCATGCGCGCCAGGTGATTGACGTAGTCGGACAGCGGCGGCAACGGATGGGTCCAGACCGGGATCGAGATCAACAGCGTCAGCGCCACGAACAGCACCGCGATCTGCACGCCGGTGAATTCCGACGTCGGCCAGCGCACCGCGGGCCGGTCGACCTGCTCGACAGTGAATACGGTCATAGGGAATTGATCGCTGGTGGGCGCTGAGGCAGTGTGCGGGCCGAAGCGCCGGCATCACGCCGCGCCGACGATTCACGTCGGCGCGATGTTCGCGTCCGCCGGGGCCAAATTAAGGCCGGGACTTCGTTTCGCCGATGCCGTCGTGAATGTTTACGCGGATTTTCCGCGCCACGCGCGATGCGGCGGAACCGGCGCCACTTCAAGCGATGCGACAGTCGCGCTGCTCCTCAAGGAACCGCATCCGGAATGCTCTTCAGTGCGTAAAATGGAATCGCCTCGGCGCGGCCTCTCACGCCGGCTTGCTGCCGCGGATGTCCCGAAAGGTCGAGGCTGGCGGCCTGCGCCGCGGCCTGCGAGATGATCAGTACGCAGTCGTAATCTTTGGTCAGCGCCTCCAGCCGCGCCGCGGTGTTCACCGTGTCGCCGATCGCGGTAACGATCTGCGAGCCCGGCGGCCCGAGCGCGCCAACGATCGCCTCGCCGGCGTGAATGCCGATGCCGATGCGCAGCGGCGCCCGCAGATCGGATTGCAGCCGCGTATTGAGCTGATCGAGGCGCCGCAGCATCTCGCGCGCGCCTCGCAATGCGTCCTCCGCTCCCATCGCGGGCTCCTCGATGTCGAGCCCGTAGAGCGCCATCAGCCCATCGCCGGTGAAGTTCGAATAATGGCCGCCGGTCGCATCGAGCGCCTTGGTCATCTCGCTGAAGAACTGGTTGAGTACGAACAGGACATCGTAGGGCATCCGGGCTTCGCCCAGCGTCGTCGACCCGCGCAGATCGACGAACATCACGGTCACGTGGCGTTCGCTGCCCTCCATGCCGCCACGGATCAGTCCGTCGACCGCGCTGGCGTCGGCCGCCAGCAACGGGTTTACCGCGATATTCGCCGTCGGCCTGATCTGGCAGGCGAGCCGGACGCCGTCGGCGGCGCCGATGCGGGCGAGCGCCTGAGCTTCGAGCCCGGCAGGTTCGGGCAACGCCGAATGGCCGCCGACCACGCGCACCCGGCAGGTGGTGCAGCGCGCGCGGCCGCCGCAGACCGACGCATGCGGAACGCCGTGGGCTCGCAGCGTCTCGAGCACGGTGGCGCCCGGCAGTATCGGCATGGTGCGGCCGCCGGCATGGGCGAGTTGCGGCGGCCGGTTGAGGCGATGCACGAACCGGCGCACGCCGCGCGCGGCAAACGGCAGCAGCACCAATCCGGCATAGGTCGCAAGCCCGATGAGCGCCATGTTCCGCACTTGCGCGGCCGCCTGCGGCGTTGCATGCGCCGCGCGCTGGATGCTTGCGAGCAAGGCGGGATCGCGCTCGATCTCGCGCCGCATCTGATTTCCGCCGGTGACGTAACCTGCGATCGCCAGCGCCGGGATCAGAACGGCGAGCGCGCCGAACACCGGAATCCAACGCCGGTACCAGCGCCTGGTGCGCAACCAGAAATGAATGCCGATGGCGGCATGAGTCCACACCGTCAGAACCGCCGCCATCTGCAGCGGCGCCTGCCACGGCGTGACCAGCCAATGCCGGGCCAGCACCGAGGCGTAGCTGCTGGCGGTGCCGAGAAAGCGGTCGGAGAGCTTGGTGCTGGCGACATGCAGCATCACCAGCACCGGGATCGTCAGGCCGAGCACGAGTTGCGCCAGCTCCCAGTCGGCGAAACGCAGGTGCCGCCGGATGTAGATCGACCACAGCGCATTCAGCACGTGAACCGCCAGGGCGGCCGCGAGCAGCCAGGTGCCGGCTTCAGTCCACCAGAACCCCATCAGCAGGTGGAGCACCTCGGTGGCGACCGGCAGCGAGACGATCAGGAAGATGTGCGACAGGAAATGACAGAGCACGAAGGCGAGCAGGACGAGCCCGCTGATCAGCCGCGCCCGCGCGCGAACCAGCCGCGCAAGCGCTACGATCCGGGCCGCGCGCGCGTCCGGCAACGTCAGAGACGGGCTGGGTGAGAGCGCTGTCATGGCAGGGCGATGTGAACCGAACAGGAGTGGAGATCCGCTTGGCCATTACAGTGACGCCGAAGGGCTCTGTCTACCTGCCTTGCGGTCGTCCCGTGTGACCAGCTTCATACTTTTCCGGATTCTGCCGTGATTGAATGGCACAAGCCTGCTTCGCCCCTTCATCCGGGCCCGGAGCATTGCCATGAAGCGAATCGTCCTTTCGGTCTTCGCGGTCGCGATCGCCGCGCAATCCGCGTGCGCCGACACCGCGGCGGGCCAGCGTGCGCTCGCACTGGCGGCGCTGGTCGCCCCCCACTCGCCGCTGCTGAGCGGCCAGGACAAGCACGTGATTGCGCGCTTGTTCGGCGGCGATCTCAACGTCCCCTTCCCGACCGGCCGCAAGATCGCCGTCAAAGCGGATGCCGTCCTGTGCCGCGCCAGCAACGTCGACATCACGTCGCGCTCCTGCACACTGACGTTCGGCAAGCACACCGCCACGCTGAAGGGCCGCCACGCGCATGAACTGTTCGCCACCATCGCCGAAGTCGGCGTGCCGGAGGACGGCGCCGCCGGCAGCGTGTTCGTCGGACTGTCGAACCTCGACTGCACCCTCGACCCGAACGAGATCAAGCAGAAGGCCGGCGGCGGCGCCAACTGCACGTTCAATCCCGGCGCCGCGAAGTGATCGCCGGAAAGCGAAGCGCCGCTCCGCAATGATCCCATGAGCGCATAACTCTCATAAATTGTATAATAATATTGATACTACTAATAGTTGCAAACTAGGCTTTGGGCCCTTAGAATTCGCTCCTCTCTGACCACCCAGGAGGAAGCTATGTGGCGCCATGTCTCGACCGCCGCCCTGATCCTTGGATTGATGAGTTCAAGTTCCTACGCCTTGGACATCAGGCAGGACGGAATCACATCGCGCGTCTGCGGCGGTTTCGCGGGTATTCCATGCGGGGATCGAGAATGGTGTGATTTCCCGGCGGGATCGGCATGCGGAATTGGCGATCGATTTGGGGTTTGTCGCCCCCGGCCGGACCTCTGCCCCGAATCGTTTATTCCGGTGTGCGGATGCGATGGAAAAACCTATGGAAATTCGTGCAAAGCCGCCCAGCAGGGTGTGAGCACCGCTCACGCCGGTGCCTGCCGCAGCGGCCAATAGCTCGCGTTCGGAACGCATGCAGGGAGCGCTGAGCTCGTCCAGCTCTCGACGCCGCGCGCGGTCAGCCGGCCGCTGTTGCAGCCGGCACCGCCGCCTGCGGCTCCTGCGTACTGTTCTGAGTCATTTCCAGCACCCGCGCGAGACGCTCGGCGAACACTGCGGCGGGCACCGGCAAGTTGCGCGCGCGCAACTGGCCGAACACCAGATTGGCGCGCGGCACGTCGCGGTCGTCGATCTCCCGGGCGACGAAATCGAGCTTGTTGCCGTCCGGCATCGTGCCGATGCGGATCTGGAAAGAGATCAGGTTGGCGTGCAGCACGAGGCCGCGCAGCATCTCGAACGAATTCGATTCCGCCGCGATGTTGAAGCGCAGTCCGCTGCGCGCCGAGACCTCATCGAGCAACTGCCGGCCGCCGATGCTGCGGTCCGGCAGCGCGACCGGATAGGCCGCGCAGTCGCGCAGCCGGATCGATTTCCGGGCGGCGAGCGGATGGTCCGCCGCCATCACGGCGACGAGCCGCTGTTCGAGCCGCATCAGCGGCTGAAAGCTCGCGAGGAACGGCGGCCGGAACACCAGCACCAGATCGACCTCGTAGGCGGCGAGCGCCGCCATCGCCTGCTCGTGGTCGAGCACTTTGACGTCGAAGCCGACAAAAGGATGCAGCTTGCGGAACGCTGCGACCTGACGCGGCAGGAAGTCGAGCGCCAGCGCCTGGCTGCAGGCAATGCGCACGGTGCCGCGACGCAGCCCGCGCAAGTCCTCGATCTGCGATTTCATGCGCTCGACGTTGTCGCTCTGCTCGCGCAGGTAATGTACGAACACCTCGCCGGCCGACGTGAGCCGCACGCCCCTGGCTCTACGCTCAAAGAGCTGCGCGCCGAGTTCCTCTTCCAGATCCATGATGCGGCGGTTGAGCGCCGAGGACGTGACGTTGAGATGATCGGCGGCTTTGCGGATAGAGCCAGCGCGCGCAATCTCATCGACGTAGCGCAATATCCGCAAGTGCTTCATTGATCACTCGATTTCACTGAGCGCGTCCTTTTCGCGCGCACTCTAGCAAAAAATCAGCGGCAGATAAGAGCACTCATCTGCATTACCGTGATCTCAAGGCATGTGGATTGCAGGGAGCATGCCGCACCGACGGCCGCAGAGATGCAGGCACCAAACTTGATGCTCAGGATTTGCACAGACTGCTCAAATCCTGACCACGACGGTGCGCAGTTCGATTGGCCGAATGCCGCGATCACGATCAATTCCGTCTCACAGGAGCGAACATGAGCCGACCCGTGCGTTCTTCCCTTCTCGCACTCACCGCCGTCATCGGCCTCGCGCTACCGCTCGGACATGCTGCACCGGCCGACGCACAGACCAAGCTGAAACTGGTGCTGAACTGGAAGTACCAAGGGCCGCAGGGGATGTTCTTCCTCGCCGAGGATCGCGGATACTTCAAGGCCGAGGGCCTGGAGATGACGCTGGACCAGGGCAACGGCTCGGGCGCCGCCGTGCCGCTCGTCGCCAACGGCACCTACGACGTCGGCTTCGGCGACATCAATGCGCTGATCGAGCTTGCCGCCAAGAAGCCCGACGATGCGCCGATCGCGGTCTACAATATGTTCAACCAGCCGCCGTTCACCGTGGCGGTAAAGGCCGACAGCCCGATCAAGTCGCCCAAGGACTTCGAAGGCAAGACGCTCGGCGGCGCCGCCAACGACGGCGCACTCAAGCTGTTCCCGGCATTCTGCAAACTCACCAAGATCGACTGCAGCAAGGTGAAGATCACCAATATGCAGCCGAACCTGCGCGAGCAGATGCTGATGCAAGGCCAGGTCGACGGCGTGTTCGGCTACGTCAACACCATCCGTTTCTCCGCCAAGCTGATGGGCGTGCAGGAAAAGCAGCTGCGTTTCATCAACTACGGCGACTACGGCATGGACCTCTATTCCAACTCCATCATCGTCTCGAAGAAACTCCTGAAGGAGAAGCCCGAAGCGGTGCGCGGGCTCGTCCGCGCGATCAACAAAGGCGTGCTCGACACGCTGAAGGACCCGGATGCCGCGGTCGCGGCCGTCGCCAAGCGCGAGGCGCTGATCAAGGTTCCGGTCGAACGCGAGCGGCTCGCCGCGACCCTCAAGGATGAGATGAATCATCCGGAAATCGCCAAGATTGGACTCGGTAACGTCGACATGACGCGGCTGAAGAAGTCGATCGCCATCCTGGTCGAGGCTAACAACCTGCCGCGCACGCCGTCTGTCGATGAAATCTTCACGCCCGCGTTCCTGCCGCCGCCGGCCGACCTGCCGAAGAAGCTGTTCTGAGTTACGCGCGCGGCCGTGAGATCGGACCGGCCGCCGGCAGAGTGCAGGCGGCCGGCCGCAAGACCGGGAAACGACCAGATGGATTTTAATCTCGCCGGCCGGGTCGCGGTGATTACCGGGCCCGCCAAGGGAATGGGTGCGGCCATCACCAAGGCCTTTGCAGCTGAAGGATCGCGTCTCGCCCTCGTCGGCCGTGACACCGCGGCGATCGAGCCGGTGACGCAGGAGGTCCGCGCCGGGGGTGCCGAGGCGATCGTCGTGCCCTGCGACCTCACCGACGCCAGACAATGCGAGCGCGCCGCGCAAGCGACGGTCGAGGCCTACGGCCGCATCGACATCCTGGTCAATGTCGCCGGCGGCTCCGGTCCGATTGGCAAGACCGGCGTCGAAACCACGCCGGAAGAATTCGACGACATCGTCACGCTCAACATGAACGGCTGCTTCCACACCATACGCGGCGTTCTGCCGGCGATGATGACGCAGCGCTACGGCAAGATCGTCAATGTCGGCGGCACCTTCGGGATGCGCGGACGCGCCGGCCGCATGGCCTACTCGGCGTCGAAATGGGGGCTGCGCGGCATCACCAAGAGCTTCGCGCTGGAAGCCGGCCCTTACAACATCAACGTCAACTGCGTGGCGCCCGGCATGGTCGATGGGCCGCGCTTCCGCGACAAGGTCTGCGCAGACATGGCCAAGCGCCTTGGCATCACGGTCGAGCAGGCCGTCGAGAAACATGCCAGCGAGTACGCCTTGCGGCGGGTGACCACCGATGCCGACGTCGCCAATGCCTGTCTGTTCCTGGCGAGCGACGTCTCGCGCCAGATCACCGGCGTCGACCTGCCGGTCGACGGCGGCTGGGCGATGCTGTGAGGGAGGCGACGATGACAACATCCGATCTCATCATCCGCGGCGGCAAGGTGGTGTCGCCCGACAGCGTCATCGATGCCAGTGTCGCGATCAAGGACGGCATCATCGTCGCGGTCGGCGCAGATAACGCAATGCCGGCGGCGCGTGAATCGCTCGACGCCAGCGGGTTGCACGTATTGCCCGGCGCGATCGACGTGCATGTGCACTTCCGCGATCCCGGTTATCCGCACAAGGAGGACTTCGAGAGCGGCACCGCGGCTGCCGCCTTCGGCGGCGTCACCACCGTGTTCGACATGCCGAACACCATCCCGCCGACCGGCACCGCCGATGTGCTGGCCGCTAAGCACCGCATCGCGTCGTCCAAGGCCCACGTCGATTACGGGCTATACGGCCTGCTCGGCGAAGACACCATCGAGCACGTGCCGGCGCTGATCGAGGGCGGAGTGATCGGCTTCAAGCTCTACATGGGCAACACCTTCGGCAAGATCCCCTCGCCGTCGACCGGCGCCATGCTGGAAGCATTCGAGGTGGTGGCACCGACCGGCAAACGCATCTCGCTGCATGCCGAAACCAACTCGATCATGGAGCGGCGCGAGACCCGGCTGCGCGCCGCAGGCCGCACCGATCCCCTCGCGCACATCGCGTCGCGGCCGGCTGTCGTGGCGGTCGAAGCGGTAAGCCGCGCCGCCATCCTCGCCGAATGGACCGGCGCTCGCATCCACATCCTGCATATCTCGTCGGCAGAGGAGTTGCGACCGTTGCGCGAAGCCAAGGCGCGTGGCGTCGACATCACCGGCGAGACCGGTCCGCACTATCTGATGCTATCGACGGATGACTATGCGCGGCTCGCCGGGGTGATCCGCGTCAATCCGCCGGTGCGCGAGTCGCGCAACCAGGAGCCGCTGTGGGCCGCGCTCGCCGACGGCACCATCGACATTGTCGCCACCGACCACGCGCCGCACGCGCCCGAGGAGAAGACTCACAACGACATCTGGACGGTCGACTGCGGCTTCCCGGGCGTCGAAACCCAGATGCCGCTGATGCTGACGGCGATGAATGCCGGCCGCTTCACGATCTGCGACTACGTACGCTGGAGCGCCGCCAACCCGGCCAAGACCTTCGGCCTCTACCCGCGCAAGGGCGTGATCCAGCCGGGCGCCGAGGCCGACATCGCGGTGGTCGATCTCGCACGAACCTGGACCATCGACGACGCCAGGCTGCAGTCGCGCTCCAGGATCACGCCGTTTCATCGCATGACCGCAAAGGGCCTTCCGCTGCACACGCTGGTGCGCGGACGGTTCGTCATGAAGGACCGCACGCTGATCGCCGACACCCGCGGTCATGGCCGCTCGGTCCACACCATCCAGGACATGCCACCGCCGAAGGTTTGCAACGCCGACAACACGATGCAGGCAATCGTGCAAAGCCCCGGCGCGGTGCCATTGCGGAGTGCCTCATAATGCTGATGCCGTCGCCAGCCCCCGTCAGAGCCGAAGAGGTTACGCCCGGCGAACCATTCGTGAAGCTCGAGAAAGTGACGCTGACCTACGGTCGCGGCGAGAACCAGGTCCGCGCGCTCGACGAGACCAACCTGAGCGTCAACAAGGGCGACTTTGTCGCACTGGTCGGCCCGTCCGGTTGCGGCAAGTCCACGATCCTCAAACTCGTGACAGGGCTGCTGCGTGCGAGCAGCGGCTACGTGTTCGTCGGCGGGCGCGAGGTCGGCGCCGAGCCGGTGCGGGTCGGCATGGCCTTCCAGAACCCGACGCTCCTGCCGTGGCTCAAGCTGCGCGACAACGTCATGCTGCCGCTCAAGATCGTGCCGCCGTTCCGCCAGGAGTATCGGACGAAGCGCAAGACCGAATTCGTCGACCGGATCGAGGCGCTGCTGGCACAGGTCGGGCTCAAAGGCTTCAGCGACAAGTATCCCTGGCAGCTGTCCGGCGGCATGCTGCAGCGGGCATCGCTCTGCCGCGCGCTGATCCACGAGCCGCAGCTGCTGATGCTCGACGAGCCGTTCGGCGCGCTCGATCAGTTCACCCGCGAAGAGCTGTGGGCGATCATGCAGGAACTGTGGATGACCCACCGCCCGACCGTGCTGCTCGTCACCCACGACCTCAAGGAAGCGAGCTATCTGGCGAACCGCATCTGCGTGATGCAGGCGCGACCGGGCCGCATCATCGACGAGGGCGTCGTGAATTTTCCCCGGCCTCGCACGATCGCCATGACGTACGACCCGGAGTTCGTCGCCACCACGCAGCGCTTGCGGGAACTCATCGTCAATGCCAACCCCAAGGAGGCGGTCCATTGAACGAGCAACTGCGCCGCCACATCGCCTCGGCCGCCCTCATCATCGGCTTCTTCGTCGCGTGGGAGGTGCTGTGCATCGGATTCGGCGTCAAGGAAATCGTCCTGCCGCGCCCGTCGCAGATCCTCGCGACGCTCTGGGAGCGAGCGCCCGCGATCATGCCGCACGCCGCACAGACCCTCTACACCACGCTCGTCGGCTTCGGCCTCGGAATCCTGATCGGCATCGCCCTCGGGGCGCTGATCGGTTCGTCGCGGCTCGCGTACGATGTCGCCTATCCGCTGCTGATCGGCTTTGCGAGCATTCCGAAAGTCGCGGTGGTCCCGATCCTCGTCTTGTGGTTCGGCGCTGGCACCGTTCCGGCGGTTTTGACCGCGATGCTCATGTGCATCTTCCCGATCGTGGTGAACGTGGCGACCGGGCTTGCCACCACCGAACCCGAGCTCGAAGACGTGATGCGCGCGCTCAAGGCGAGCAAGCTCGACATTCTTGTCAATGTCGGGCTGCCGCGCACCATGCCCTATTTCTTTGCATCACTAAAAGTCGCGGTGACGCTGGCTTTCGTCGGGACCGTGATCGCCGAGACGGTGGCGTCGAACCGCGGTATCGGCAACCTGATGATGATCGCAAGTTCGAGCTTCGACGTGCCGCTGGTGTTCGCCGGACTGCTCATTCTCGCCGTCATGGGCGTCGGTCTCTATGTCATCTTCTCGTTCATCGAGGTCCGGGTGACCGGCTGGGCGTTGCGCAAGAACGAATTCGCCATGGGCTGAACCCGGGGACCTGAGCCGGACACCGCCATGCCGATCGCCAAAATCCACCGCATTTCCGCCAACGCACCCGACGACGTCTCGGGCATCGAGGCCGCCATCGCCGACGGCCGGATCGATCCGAAAGGCGTGCTCGCCGTGCTCGCCAAGACCGAGGGCAACGGCCTCGTCAACGACTTCAGCCGCGGCTTCGCCACGCTGTCACTTCGACTATTGTTCGAGCGCTACTTGCCGAAGGAGGAAGCGGCGAAAATCTGCTTCGTGATGTCGGGCGGCATCGAAGGTGGCATGTCGCCGCACTGGATTGTGTTCGAACGCGCGGAAGGTGACGCCGGCGAGCGGCCGGCGCTCGCCATTGGCCGCGCCCATACGCCTGCACTGCCGGCCGAACATCTCGGACGGTTGCCGCAGGCCGACCAGGTGGCCGACGGGGTTCGCGCGGCGATGCGCGATGCCGGGATTACAGACACGGCCGATGTGCATTTCGTCCAACTCAAGTGCCCGCTGCTGACCGCGCAGCGCATCGGCGAAGCGACCAGCCGCGGCGTCGTCACCGCCACGACCGACACGCTCAAATCCATGGGGCTCTCGCGCGCCGCCAGCACGCTCGGCGCCGGCGTGGCGCTCGGCGAGATCGATCGCGGCGCATTGCACGACACCGACATCGCAACGCGCTGGGACTTGTGGTCCGGCCGCACCAGCAGTTCCGCCGGGATCGAGTTGCTCGGCCATGAGATCATCGTACTCGGCATGTCGTCCGGCTGGTCCGGACCGCTCGCCATCGACCATGCGGTGATGATCGACGCGATCGACATCGAGCCGGTCCGCGCAGCGCTCGCGCGCCTCGGCCTGTCGTCTCCGGGGCAATTGCCTCAAGCGCAGCGGCGGCGGCTGGTCGCGCTGCTCGCCAAGGCGGAGGCAAGCCACGACGGTCGCCTACGCGGCAGCCGCCACGCCATGCTCGACGATTCCGACATCGCCGGCACCCGGCATGCGCGCGCCTTCGTCTGCGGTGCGCTGGCCGGACTCGTGGGGCATGCGGAAATCTACGTCTCCGGCGGCGCCGAGCATCAGGGCCCGGACGGCGGGGGGCCGGTGGCGGCAATCGTCGATCGCAGCGGCCAATAACGTATGGGCTAATGTCCGGCCATGTGCCGGCCGATCTGCACCCGGTCGGCGTCGCTCGCGGGCGACTCGTAGACCAGGCCGCCGTTGAACATGACGACGATGCGGTCGGCGAGTTCGAGGAGTTCGTCGAGGTCCTCACTGACCAGGAGCACCGCGGCGCCGCGGTTGCGCGCCGCCATGATCTCGGCGTGAATCTGCGCGACCGCCGCGAAGTCGAGCCCGAAGCACGGATTGGCCGCGATCAAAACTGCGACCTCGCCGCCCAATTCCCGCGCCAGCACCGCGCGCTGGACGTTGCCGCCCGAAAGATCGCCGATCGGCGACTCGGGCGACTGCGTCTTGATCTTATATTCGGCAATCTTGCGTTCGGCCTGTTGGCGGATCCTGCCACCCTGCAGCCACCAGCCGCCGGCGGCGAACGGCGCGCGGTCGAAATCGCGGAACGCCAAATTGTCGGCGACGCTCATGCGCGCAACGCAGGCGTTCTTCAGCGGCTCCTCCGGCAGGCAGGACAGCTTGAGGTCGCGCATCTCCTCGCGGGTCGCGTTGTAAATCTTGCCGGCGATGCGAACCTCACCGCCGCTGGCGTCGCGCTGGCCGGCCAGCACCTCGATCATCTGGCGCTGGCCGTTGCCGGAGACGCCCGCAACGCCGACGATCTCGCCCGAACGCACCTTGAGCGAGACGTCGCTCACCGCCGGCTGGCCGGCGTCGTCGACCGCACTGAGCCGGTCGAGTTCAAGCCGCGTGGCACCGAAATTCGCGCTGCGCGCCGGCGCCGCGGTCAGTTCCTGCGCGCCGATCATCATCCCGGCCATCGCGTCCGGTGTCAGGTCCGCGACCCGGCCGCCGCCGGAGAGCCGGCCGCGCCGCAGGATTGTCACTTCGTCGGCGAACGCCATCACCTCGCGGAACTTGTGGGTGATCATCAGAATGGTCAGCTCGTTCCGCGCCACCATCGCGCGCAGCATACCGAGCACCTCGTCGGCCTCACCGGGCGTGAGCACCGAGGTCGGCTCGTCAAGCACCAGGAAGCGCCGCTGGAGATAGAGTTGCTTGAGGATCTCGCACTTCTGTCGCTCGCCGGCCGAAATCGCCGACACCTTGGCGTCGAGCGGAACGCGAAACGGCATGCGGTCGAGAAAGGCTTCCAGCGCGGCCTTCTCCTTGCGCCAGTCGATCACCGCCGGTAGCTCCGGCCGCGCCAGCACGAAATTCTCCGTGACCGTCATCGCCGGCACCGAGGTGAAATGCTGGTAGACCATGCCGAGGCCGAGCGCATGCGCGGCGCGCGGGTGCTCGATCGAGTATTCGTGGTCCGCCACCATGACGCTGCCTTCGTCGGGGCGGTAATAGCCCATGATACATTTGACCAGCGTCGATTTCCCCGCGCCATTCTCGCCGAGCAGCGCATGGAATGTGCCGGCCGGCACTTTCAGCGAGACATTGTCGAGCGCGGCAAACTCGCCGAACCGTTTGGTCATGCGCAGCGCTTCGAGCCCGAGCGCATGATGCAGGTCGGGCGCCGGCGGCGCGCCGATCAGCCGCGTGGTGTCGACGCTCATGCGATCGCCCCGATGAACGACGCCGAGTCGGAGACCGCGCCGAACACGCCACCCTGCATCTTGATCATCTTGACGGCATGTTCGTGGTTGCTTTTGTCGGTGGCGCCGCAGCAGTCTTCGAGCAGCACGCACTCGAAGCCGCGGTCATTGGCTTCGCGCATCGTGGTGTGGACGCAGACATCGGTGGTGATGCCGGTGAGCACGACGTTGTCGATGCCGCGCAACCGCAGCATTAATTCGAGATCGGTGGCGCAGAACGAGCCTTTGCCCGGCTTGTCGATGATCGGCTCGCCAGCAAGCGGCGCGAGGTCCGGGATGATGTCCCAGCCGGCCTCGCCGCGCACCAGAATGCGCCCGCACGGTCCCGAATCGCCGATGCCGGCGCCGATCTGCCGCGACCGCCAGCGCTTGTTCGCCGGCAGATCGGCAAGGTCGGGCCGATGGCCCTCGCGGGTGTGGAAGATGTGGAAGCCTTTGGCGCGCATCGCAGCCAGGAGCCGCTTGATCGGTTCGATCGGCGCCCGGGTGAGCGACAGGTCATAGCCCATCTTGTCGACATAGCCGCCAACGCCGCAGAAATCGGTCTGCATGTCGATCACGATCAGTGCGGTGTTCTCCGGTCGCAGGTCGCCGTTGTAGGGCCAGGGATACGGATCGGATTTTACGTAGCGTTCAGGCATGGGTCACCTCCCCGACGTCATTCCGGGGCGCGGCGAAGCCGCGAGCCCGGAATCCAGCCTCGCATGTTCTGCGCGAAAGCAGAGATGGATTCCGGACAGCCGCTTCGCGGCTTCCGGAATGAGAGACCTGTGACTCCATATTTGTATCGCACCTACTTCGTGATGCTCAGCTCGGCCGGCGCACCGACCAGCGTGCGCTTGGGCGAGCAGGTGATGATCATGATCAGCAGCGTCAGGAAATAGGGCAACGCATTGAACAGGTAGTAGCCCTGGCTGACGCCGACCGATTGCAGTGCCGGTCCGAGCGCGGCGGCGCCGCCGAACAGCAGCGACGCCCACAGGCACAGCATCGGATTCCAACGTGCGAAAATCACGAGCGCCACTGCCGTGATGCCCTGCCCGCTGGACAAGCCCTCGTTCCAGCTGCCTGGATAATAGAGCGACAGGAACGACCCGCCGATGCCGCCGAGAAACCCGCCCAGCATGGTGGCGCGCATGCGGATGGCGTTGACCGAATAGCCCATGGCGCGCGCGGCGTCGGCGCTCTCACCGGCGGTGCGCAGGATCAGCCCCCAGCGCGTGGAGGTCAGCGCCCAGACCAGGAAAGGCGCCAGCGCAATGCCGACAAGGAACAACACGTTGATCTGCAGCGCGGCACGCACCTGCGGCACGTCGCTCCACCAGCCGAGCTCGATCGACGGCAGGATCGGCGCGGTCGGCTCGATCAGCGGCTTGCCGAGATAGAACGCGAGCCCGGTGCCGAACAGCATCAGCGCAATGCCGACCGCGATGTCGTTGACCCGCGGCAGCCCGCAGATCGCCGCATGCACCATGCCGAGCAGCGCGCCTGACATGCCGGCCGCAAGAACGCCGAGCCAGGGCGAGCCGGTGAGATACGATGTGCCGTAGGCGCACATCGCGCCCATCACCAGAATGCCTTCAAGGCCGAGATTGATCCGGCCCGAGCGCTCGGTGATGCACTCCCCGAGGCTGACGAACAGGAACGGCGTCGACACCCGCAGCGCGCCGCCGAGCACGGCGATCGGCACCACCCACCAGCCGAGATCGTCGCCCATCTCTCAGGTCCCCCGCCGGAAGATGCGGAACCGGCCGTAGAGCGTCTCGCTCGCCAGCACCGACAGGAAGATCATGCCCTGCAGCACCAGCACCGAGGCGTCCGGCAGGCCGAGGCGGCGCTGCAGCAGGCCGCCGCTCGCATTGATGCCGCCCAGCAGGATCGCGACCGGAATGACGGCGAGTGGATTATGCCGGGCAAGAAACGATACCAGGATGCCGGTGAAGCCGTAACCGACCGCCAGGTTGGCGTTGGTGCGCCCCTGCACCGCCGCGACCTCGATCATGCCGGCGAGTCCGGCGGCGGCGCCGCCAAGGAAGCAGACGATCACCACCAGTTTGCCGACGCCGAGGCCGACGAGTTTGGCGGCTCGCATGTTGCCGCCAGCGATCCGGGCCGAGAAGCCGAATGTGGTGTGGTGGATCAGGATGTAAGACAGGATCGCAGCCAGGATGCCGGCCGCAAGGCCCCAGTGCACGTCGGTGCCCGGGATGGTGCCGATCATGTTGGCGGCGCCGATCTCCCGCGTCGACGGCTTGTTGAGACTCGACGGATCGCGCATCGGTCCCTCGACCAACTGGTTGAGGATGGCGAGCGCGATGTAGACGAGGAGCAGGCTCGAAATCGTCTCGTTCACGCCGCGGTAGTGCTGCAGCCCGCCAGCGAGCGCGATCCAGAGTCCGCCGGCCGAGAGCCCGGCGACGACCATCGCGAGCTGCACCACGATCGGAGGCATGTCGGGTAGCGCCAGCGCCGCCGAGGTGGCGGCGAGCGCGCCCATCAGCAGCGCACCCTCCCCGCCGATGATCACGAGGCCGAGTTGCGCTGGCAGCGCCGTGCACAGCGCCGTGAGAATAAGCGGCGCCGCGCGGCTCAGCGTGTTCTGCCACGAGAACCAGGTGCCGAACGCTCCCTGGTACATGTAGAAGTAGAGATCGAACGGGTTCTTGCCGAACAGTGCGACGAAAATTCCGAACGCGACGAGCGCGGCAAGCAGTGCCAGGAGCGGAATGACGACGTATTCGGCGGCGCCGGCCCATCTCGCAAGCGAGAGTGCCGGCGCCAGGCCGGGTTTGCTGTCGGCAGGCGCCGGAGCGCCGGCCTCCGCCGTCACGAAGTCGCTCCGATCACGCCTTCGATCAGGTAATTCATCTTCTCAAGCTCGGGATCGGTCTGCCCGCGGCTGACGCCGGCCGCGATCACGGTGTTGCCCTTGTTGTCCTTGAGTGGGCCCGTGAAGATCGCGTGGCCGCCGGCCACGAGCTTGGCCTTCACGTCGTCGGCCTGCTTGCGCGCGGCCTCGGACACTTTCTTGCCATAGGGCGCGACCTTGACCAGATTCTCCTTGAGGCCGCCGCGGTAGAAGTTCGGGATCGTCTCGTTCTTGGCGTACATGGCGGCGAAGCGCGGATAGAGCGCCTCCCAGTTCCATTCGGCGCTGGTGAGATGCGCATCCGGCGCAAGCGCCGCCGCATTGACATGATAGCCGGAGATCATCGCGCCGCGGCGGGCCGCGTTCTCCATCACGGTCTTGGGCCCGTCGACATGGCAGGTGATGACGTCGGCGCCGGCATTGACCAGGCTGCTGGTCGCCTCGGCTTCCTTGACCGGCATCGACCAGTCCCCGGTGAAGATCACCTGCAGGGTGGCGTTCGGATTGGCGAGCCGCGCGCCCAGCATGAAGGCGTTGATATTGCGCAGCACCTGCGGGATGGGCTTGGCGGCGACGAAGCCAAGCTTGCCGGTCTTTGACGTCGCGCCCGCGACGATGCCGGCGATGTGCTGCGCCTCGTCGATGTAACCGAAATAACTGCCGAGGTTCTTCGGGTCCTTGTCGGTCCACAGGCCGCCGGCATGTTCGAAGCGCACCTTCGGATACTTGGCCGCCATCTTGAGCGTGTGAGGCGCGTAATAGCCGTACGACGTCGGGAAGATGAAGTTCGCGCCGTCGAGATTGATCATCGACTCGATGGTCTTTTCGACCGCGTCGGTCTCCGGCACCTTCTCCTCTTCGATCACCTTGACGCCGGGCATCTTCTTCAGTGCGGCAGCGCCGGCGGCGTGCGCCTGGTTGTAGCCGTAGTCGTCGCGCGAACCGACATAGATAAAGCCGACGACAGGCGAAGCGCCGAACGCCAAGCGGCCGGGCAGCGCGGTTGCAAACGCCGTGGCAGCGGCGCCCTTAAGCAATGACCGACGTGACCCGTTATGCAAAATCATGGACCGCTCTCCCGTGCTTGTTGTCGGCAATTTCAGCCCGGCAAACGTCCCATCGGTGCCGGGGCCGATAACGATCAGGGCAATCTCCATGCCATGACGCACGGCCGACCTATGGCGTTGAATCCTCCGGGATTTGCCCCCTCGAGCGGGCCCCGAAGCTTCGCCCCGGGCTCGGGTTCTGATTAAAATTTAGGCAATGATGGCGGATTGCATGCAATGCCCGGATCGCGGGCGCGCCAAGCCGCACTGGCGGCGGCGTTTGTTTTGGGAATTGCTGGCATGCCGCTTGCTGCGCGACCCAAAGAACCGGGACCGCCGTCATGACGATCACTGTCGATGCCGAACCCCATCCGGTCGGGATTGAGCTGGGCCGGACCGCCCTCGTCATTATCGACATGCAGCGCGATTTCCTGGAGCCCGACGGCTTCGGGGCCGCCCTGGGCAATGACGTTTCGCGGCTCCTTGCCGCGGTCGGGCCTTGCCGGGAGGTTCTCGCGGCGGCGCGCGACGCCGGCCTGTTTGTCATCCACACCCGCGAAGGCCATCGGCCCGACCTCTCCGACGCTCCGCGGCTGAAAGTCGAGCGCGGCGACCCGTCGCAACGGATTGGCGCGCCGGGTCCGATGGGACGGATTCTCATCCGCGGCGAGCCCGGTCACGACATCATCGAGGCGCTTTATCCGGCCGCGGGAGAGCCGGTGATCGACAAACCCGGCAAGGGCGCCTTCTATCAAACCGATCTCGACCTTATGCTCCGCAACCGCGGAATCGACACGTTGCTGGTCTGCGGCGTGACGACCGAGGTTTGCGTCAATACCACGGTGCGGGAGGCCAATGACCGCGGCTATCGCTGCATCGTGCTCGGTGACTGCTGCGCGTCGTACTTTCCCGAGTTTCATGATTTCGGATTGCGTATGATCAAGGCCCAAGGCGGCATCTTCGGATGGGTCTCAGGGTCAAAGCAGGCGCTCAGCGCGCTCCGCGGCAAATCGTGATCCCGACGCAGACGATCAGGCCGCACCGGTGTTGCCGGGGAAGGACCATGCGGGGCTCACGGTGAAACTCACGGCGGCGGCCATCGTGGCGGCGCACCGGTCAGGGGCGACCTCGCCGCGAGATACCGTGGCGGAGTGCTACGCCCGCATTCGCGCTCACAACGACCCGGCGATCTTCATCTCGCTGCGCAACGAAGCCGAGGCACTGGCCGAAGCGAACGCCTTGCCGGCGGCGAACGAGACTTGCCTGCCGCTCCATGGCGTGCCGATCGCCGTCAAGGATAACATCGACGCCAAGGGTCTTCCCACCACCGCGGCGTGCGAGGCCTTCGCGTACCGGCCGGCGGCCGATGCCACCACCGTTGCCCGGCTCAAGCGCGCCGGCGCGATCGTGATCGGCAAGACCAACCTCGACCAGTTCGCGACCGGCCTCGTCGGGGTACGTTCGCCCTACGGCGTGCCACGCAATCTATTCAATCCAGCGCTCATCCCGGGCGGATCGAGCAGCGGTTCGGCGATCGCGGTCGGCGCGGGTCTCGTTCCGCTCGCGCTCGGCACCGACACCGCAGGCTCCGGCCGGATTCCGGCGGCGCTGAGCAACATCATCGGATTAAAGCCGAGCCTTGGGCTTGTTTCGACCGCAGGCGTCGTTCCCGCCTGCCGCACGCTCGATTGCGTTTCGGTCTTTGCCCTCACCGTCGACGACGCATTCGCCGCCCTTGCGGCGATGGCAGGCCCCGATCCCGCGGACGCCTACGCTCGACCGCTGGCGCTCGGCGCGCTGCAATCGTTTCCCGCGGGGCTGAGACTTGGCGTGCCGATGCCGGGCCAGCGGCTGTTCTTCGGCGATACGGTGTCGGCTGCGGCCTACGAGACCGCGACCGCGCGCTTCGCCAACCTTGGCGCCACCATCGTCGCCGTCGATATCGAGCCGTTCTACGAAACTGCGCGGCTGCTCTACGAGGGGCCCTGGGTAGCCGAGCGTTACATCGTGGCCCGTTCGCTGATCGCGTCCGCGCCCGAGGCAATGCATCCCGTCACCCGCCAGATCATTCTCGACGGCGCACGGCCGACTGCGGTGGACGCTTTCGTCGCCCTGTACAAACTCGAGGACCTGCGCCGCGTTCGCGATCACGTCTTTCGCGACATCGACGCGTTGGTGCTGCCAACGATGCCGACAGCCTATACGGTCGAGCAGGTGCTCGCCGACCCGATTCAGCTCAACAGCCGGCTCGGCACTTATACGAACTTCGTCAATCTGCTGGAACTGTGCGGGCTTGCGCTTCCCGCCGCGTTGCGGCCCGACGGCACGCCATTCGGCGTCACGCTCCTGGCGCGCGGTGGCCGGGATGCCTTCCTGGCGTCCGTCGGCCGCGTCTTCCATGCCGATACCGGGCTCACGCTCGGCGCGACCGGAACGCCGCAGCCCGCGCTGGAACCGGTCAGCCCCCGCGCGACCGCGGGCGAAGTCGCCCTCGGCGTCGTCGGCGCGCATCTCTCCGGCATGCCGCTCAACGGCGAACTCATGACGGCTGGCGCGCGCCGGCTGGAGACGACCGTCACCGCCAAAGACTATCGGCTGCTGGCGCTCTCCGGCATGGATCCACCGAAGCCCGGTCTGCTTCGGGTCGCGGCCGGCAGCGGGTCGGCGATTGAACTGGAGATCTGGGCGATGCCGGTCGAGGCGTTCGGACGCTTCGTCGCCGCGGTGCCGCCGCCGTTGTCGATCGGCACGATCGTGCTGGCCGACGGCCGGACGGTGAAGGGTTTCCTGGTCGAAGCGCAGGCCACGGTCGGTGCGCGCGACATCTCAGACCTCGGCGGCTGGCGCGCCTTCGTGGCACAGTCGAAAGCCACCGCGTCGTAGTTATTTTTTTGCGGAGTTTGCCTCGGCGTAGGCCGCGTATTCCTGCCACACGGTCATGATGTGACTGCGCATCGCCTCCGCGGCCGCAGCGCGATCGCCCTGCAGGATGGCGACGACGACCCGATCGTGCTCCGCATAGGATTTCGCCAGCCGCCCGAGATTACGGAACTGGGCGCGGCGGAATGGTTGCACCCGTCCGCGTGTGGCCAGCGTGATCTCTGCAAGGTAGTCGTTGTGCGCGCCGGCATAGATCGCGAAGTGGAAAGCCTCGTTGACTGCGTGATAGCGGTCCGAGTCACCGCTTTGGATCAACACCTGCAGATCGGCATGCGCCGTTTCGAGGAGCCGACGTTCGTCCGCCGTCATGCGTTCGGCCGCAAGCCCCGCGCACAGTGCCTCAAGCCCGGCCATGGTCTCGAACATGCCGTTGAGGCGCTCGCTCGACGGCCGCGCGACCACCGCGCCGCGATGCGCGCGGAGTTCGACCAGCCCGCTCGCCGCCAGCAGACGGATCGCCTCGCGCACCGGTGTGCGCGACACCTCGAACCGGCGCGCCAATCCGGCTTCGTCGAGTGCCGTGCCGGGCGCCAGCGCGCCGCGCACGATCTCGTCGGCAAGCTGCAGCCGCAGTTCGTCGGCTCGCGTCCGGCGCTCCGGTTCGAGCGCAGACGGCCAAGTGCCGCGGCGCGCTGCCGCAATCCCGCGCGCCACCGGACGCGGCGATCGCCAGACGGGGCCGGAAGCGGTGGTCATGGCGGCGTCCCCGGATCGTCGATCATGCTCACATGGGCGGCCACCACGTGCCAACCGTCCTTGAAACGGACCCAGGTCTGCATCTGCCGGCCGATCTTGCCGGGAACCGACTCGCGGTGAAACAAGGTCGAGGCGACCGCGAAGTCCCGTCCGTACGTGGTGATGACGGTGCGTGATAACCCGCGCATCAGGCCAGCCGCCGACCTTGCGGAGCGGAACGCGGCGATCTCCTGATGGCCGTAGAGATTTTCGCCGCCGCCGTAACGGATGGTGCGCGGATCGGCGTAGAAAATCGCATCGAGCGTCGCGACATCGTTAGCGATCAACGCTTGCTCGTAGCGGTCGAACTCGGCGCGCACCTCGGCCAGCACATCCGGCAGGTCGATCTGCATGCTAATCCCCCGCCGGCCGCGGTGCCGAGACGACACCCTTTGCTTCAAGTGCATGCGCGATGCGCAACGCCACATCCTCCCGCCACGGCGATGCGATGACCTGCACGCCGATCGGCATCGGCTTGAGCGGCACCGGCACCGCCACCACCGGCAGGCCGATGAACGAAATCGGCTGGGTATAGATGCCGAGATTGGCGCGCACGGAAAGCTCGACGCCGTCGAGCTTGAATGTCTGCTGCCCGATGGCAGGCGCCGTGCAGGGCGTGGCCGGCGCCAGGATGGCATCGACATTGGCGAACAGTTCGAGCATCCGCGCCCGGTACCAGCGCCGGAACTTCTGCGCCTGATCGACGAGACTCGCCGGGACGAGCGCGCCGGCGATCAACCGGTCGCGCACCGCCGGGTCGAAATCCCGCGCCTGCTTGCGCAGACGTTCAAGGTGCAGCGCCGCGCCTTCGGTCGCCGTGATCGTATAGGCGGCAGCCCGCGCGCGCCTGGCTTCCGGCAGTTCGACCTCGTCGCTGACGCCAAGCGCGTCAGCCACGCGCTCCAGCGCGGTCCGTGCTTCCGGAAAGGCGCCGGCGCGGAAATAGCCGCCCGCGACCGCGATACGCAGACCGTCGACGCCGCGATCCAGCAGTTCCAGGACCGGCTGGGGTGGCTGGTCGACGCAGACCGGGTCATTCGGATCGTGGCCCTGCATGGCATCGTAGGCGAGAGCGAGGTCCTTTGTGGTGCGCGCCAGCGGCCCGAGATGATCGAGACTCGCCACGAACGGAAACGTGCCGGCGCGCGACAGCCGGCCGTACGTCGGCTTCAGGCCAAAGATGCCGCAGAGCGAAGCCGGCACGCGGATCGAACCGTTGGTGTCGGAGCCGAGCGAGAGCGGCACGAGTCCGCCCGCAACCGCGCCACCCGAGCCACCCGACGATCCGCCAGTCATGCGCGCGGTGTCGTGCGGATTGCGCGACGGACCGTCGTGAATGTTCTCGCCGGTGAAATCGTAGGCATACTCGCCCATGTTGAGCGCGCCGACCAGAACTGCGCCGGCATCTTCAAGGCGGGCGATCAGCGGCGCATCGTGCGCGGCGGGCGGATATGCGCGGTTGATCTTGGAGCCGGCAAGCGTCGCGAGCCCTGCGATATCGAACAGGTTTTTGACCGCGAACGGCACGCCGGCAAGCGGGCCGAGCGATTGCCCAGCCGTCCGCGCTTCGTCAATTGCTGCGGCGCGGGCAAGCGCACGCTTTTCGACGACGGCGGTAAAGGCGTTCAGTACCGCCCGGCGCTTGATGCGGGCAAGCACGGCGGCAACAACTTCGCGGGCGGTCGTCCGCCCTTCGCTAACGGCCGCTGCGATTTCGCTCGCGGAAGCCCAGGAACTGTCCATGCCGCCCGCCTCAGGCTCGAAACACTGGCGCCGGCTCGGCATCGTCCGGAAACGGGAAATCAGCAACCATGACGCCCTGATCCAGCGTGACTCGCAGGTTAGCGCGCACCGCCGCCATCCAGGACTTCTCCACCTTGAGGCCCAGCTTTGGCGCCGCCGCGACGATCCAGCTATCGAGGGGGTCGACCTTCGATACAGCCGCCCGTGGCGGCCTGACCGCTTTCCGCGGCTTGAGGCGCTTGCGGCTCGCAGCATTCTTGGCCTTGGCAGGGGCGCCCGCTTTGCGCTTACCGCGCGACTTTGTTCTCACTCGAGACTTCATCGGGCCTCCCTTCGGACTTTTCTTGGCGGTTGCAACGTTCCGCTCGGCGCGCGTTCAGAATCAGCAATCGGCCATTCGTTTGTATCACGCCACTTGCTCAAATGTCGGGTGCGGGATCGCCTCCAGCAGGTCACGGGTGTACTGCGCCTCCGGCGCCGACAGCACGCGTTCGCTGGGCCCCTGCTCGACGATCTTGCCGGACCGCATGACGATGACACGATCGCACAGGAGCCTTACCACGTTCAGATCGTGCGACACGAACAGGTAGCTCATGCCGAGCGAATCCTTGAGCTCCTGTAGAAGATTAAGCACGACCGCCTGCACCGAGACGTCGAGCGCCGCCGTGGGCTCGTCGAGAATGACCAGTTCCGGGTTGAGCGCGATGGCGCGTGCGATGCCGACACGCGCCTTCTGTCCGCCGGAGAGCTGATGCGGGAAGCGGTCGAGCAGTTCGACCGGCAGGCCAACCTGCCGTGCGAGGTCCTCACAGCGGGCGCGGACGGCATCGCGCCCCCGCACGTCGCCGAGCCGCAGGATCGGATCCGCAATGGCGCGCGCCGCCGTGAACCGCGGGTTGAGGCTGTCGGTCGGATCCTGGAACACCATCTGGATGCGTCTGCGCATCGGCAGCTTGGCGAACTTCTTGGCGGGAATCGCGCCGATGTCCTCGCCGTCGAACAGGATCGTGCCGTCGGTCTGGTCGATCAGCCGCATCACGATGGTCGATGTGGTGGACTTGCCACACCCCGATTCGCCAACAAGTCCGACGCTCTCGCCGCGATTGACGACAAAGCTGATGCCGTCGACCGCCTTGAACATTTCAGGTTCGGGCGTTGGCTTGCGCTTGAACAGGCTGGCAAATCCCGTCGCGCCCTTGCGCGGATATTCCTTGACCAGCTTCTCGACCACGAGCAGCGGCTGGCGGGTCTTAACGTTCGTCGCGCCGCCATTGGATTGAGCCACCTGCCGGGTTGCCGACGCGAATTCCGCATCCAGGGCGGCCCTTTCGTTCTCGGTCAGGAGATCGCGCAGCATCACGCCGGGGCGCGGCGTCGCCAGCATCAGCTTGCGGGTATAGGGATGTGTCGGCGCGGTGAAGATCTGGCGCGCCGTCGCGGTTTCCACCACGTGGCCCTTCTCCATCACCACGACGCGGTCGCAATAGGTGGCGGCGAGGCCGAGATCGTGGGTGATCAGAATGGTCGACATGCCGCGCTCGCGGGTCAGCGCCATGACCAGGTCCATCACGGTTTTCTGCGTTGTCACGTCGAGGCCGGTGGTCGGCTCGTCGGCGATCAGCAACTGCGGCCGGCAGGCAAGCGCGAGCGCAATCACGACACGCTGGCACATCCCGCCCGACAGCTCGAACGGATAGGCGTGGTAGCGCTCGCGCGGCCGCGCGATTTTGACCTGGTCGAGGATTTCGATCGCCCGCTCCGCCAGCATGCCGGAGGCATCGACCTGGGCGTGCTGCCGAAGCACATCCTCGATCTGATGCCCGACCTTGCGAATCGGATTGAGGGCCGCACGCGGGTTCTGGAAGATCATCGACATTTCACGCCCGCGCAGATTGCGCATTTCGTCTTCGCTGGCGTCGCGGATGTCGAGGCCGGTGAAATAGACCGAGCCCTCGGCGATCTTGCCGGCGCGGTCGAGAATGCGCATGACCGCGTACGAGGTAACCGACTTCCCCGAACCGGATTCGCCGACGATCGCCAGCGTCTCTCCCTTGGCTACGGAGACATCGACGTGCTGGACGGCGCGCACGATGCCGCGCCGGGTCTGGAACTCGACCGTGAGGTCGCGGACGTCGAGGAGTGGCAGCGCGTCGGTCATGGCAATCTCACGTCCGGCGTTGCGGATCGACGATGTCGCGCAGACCGTCGCCGAGCAGGTTGAAACAGAACACCGCGATCATCAGCGCCGCGCCTGGGAAGAACGCCACCCACCATTCGCCGGACACCATGAAGGCTGCCCCCTCCGCCACCATGATTCCCCACTCGGCGGTCGGCGGCCGCACACCGAGACCGATAAAGGACAGGCCGGCGGCATTGAGGATGGCGTAGCCCATGGTCAGCGACATCTGCACCATCATGATCGGCATGATATTCGGCAGTACCTGTCCGAGCAGGATGCGCATCTCGCCGTTGCCGGACAGCCGGGCGGCCTGCACAAAGCCGGCCTCGCGGCGGACATTGGCCTCGGCGCGGGCGACGCGGGCATAGAGCGGGAAGTTCACAATCGCGGTGGCGATGACAATGTTCTGCACCGTGTTGCCGAGCGCCGCGACGATACCCATCGCCAGGACGAACAGCGGAAACGCCATGATGGTATCGGCGATCCGGCCGACAATGCGGTCGGTCCAGCCGCCGAAAAAGCCGGCCGCGACGCCGGCCAGGCCACCCATCAGAAACACCAGCGCCACCGACGAGATGGCGATGATGAAATCGAGCCGGGTCGCGACGACCACCCGGCTGAACACGTCACGTCCGAGTTGGTCCGTGCCGAACCAGTGCGCGGCGGACGGCCCCTGCAGCGACGCGGTCGTGTCGCTGGCCAGCGGGTCGTACGGCACGATATAGGGGCCGAACACCGCAGCGATCACGATCAGCAGGAACAGCCCGAAGGCAAAGCCGGTGACGGCGTTCTCGCCGAGGATGTAGCGGGCGTGGCGCAACGCTGCGCCCAGTCCGGTGTTGTGCCGCACCGGCGCCGGCGCTGCCGCGGCCGGCGGCGTGGGTGCCGGCGCGTCGGTTGGGAGCGCGACGTTGCTGATGCCGCGGTTGCTCATGCTTCGATCCTCACGCGCGGGTCGATGATGCCGTAGAGAATGTCGATGATCAGGTTGAGTGCGACGTACATCACCGCCATGGTGAGCACGAAGCCTTGCAGCGGCGCGAAGTCCGATGCGATCAGCGCCTCGACCGCGAACGAGCCGATGCCCGGCCACGCGAACACCTTCTCGACCAGGACATTGGCGCCGAGCAGGAACGAAAACACCATGCCAAGCGTGGTGATCACCGGCAGCATGGCGTTGCGGAACGCATAGGTGACGACAACCGTGAACGGCGTCAGGCCGCTCGCCCGCGCCGTGCGCACGAAATCGGACGACAGCACCGCCAGCATCGACGCTCGCGTCATGCGGGCGATCGGCGCCAGCGAAAAGATGCCAAGCGTCAGCGCCGGCAGAGCAAGCTGCTTGAGCGCGGCCACGAAGGTCTCGCCCTGCCCGGCGATCAGGCTGTCGATCAGGTAGAAGCCGGTGACGTGCGGCGGCGGACTGGCGAAGACGTCAAGCCGGCCAAGCGGCGCCGGCGCCCAGCCGAGCTGATAATAAAACACGTAGACCAGGATCAGGCCGGTGAAGAACACCGGAAGCGATACGCCCGCCGTCGATACCACGCGGCAGGTATGGTCGATGATCGAATTGGGCCGCGTCGCTGCCATGATGCCGAGCGGCACCGCGATCAGCATCGCCACGATCAGGCCGAGCAGCGTTAGTTCGGCCGAGGCCGGCAGGCGGTTCTTGATTTCAAGGCCTACCGGTTGGCCGGTGGTCAGCGAATTGCCGAGATCGCCGCGGGCGAGATCTTCGACGTATTTCACGAACTGCACGTAGAGCGGCTTGTCGAGACCGAGTTGCACCCGGATCTGCTCGACCGCCTCCTTGGTGGCGGCGGGACCCGCGAAATAGGCCGCCGGATCGCCGGGCAATGCGCGGGTCAGCAGGAAGGTGACGATGACGACGCCGATCAGGCTCGGCACCGCCATCAGCAGACGCTTGAGGATCATCATGAGCATGGGGAGCGTCCTTGATGACAAAGCGCCGCCGCGATCTCAGTGCGCTCCCCTCCCCCCTTTTTGGGAAGGGATTCTGAGGTGGGGTTCGTGTTGAGGAATCGCTCTCCCTTACAACGCCCCCCTCCCCAACCCTCCCCCACAAGGGGGGAGGGAGCGGGACCGAGTCGTGGCGGGACTAGCCCTTGACCATTGAGCGGTAGTCGAGCCGGCGGTGGAACCAGTACTGGTATCCGGACACGTTCTTCTGCATCGCCACGTTGACGTAGGGCTGGAAGATCGGGATGCGCGGAATGTCTCTGAAAGCGACGTCGACGAAGCCCTTGACGTCCTTGTCGTAGGCCGCCTTGTCGCCTTCCGCCGCCGCCGTGACGGCGCCGTC
>JBFXEX010000010.1:0-67460 GCA_050179645.1 Xanthobacteraceae bacterium
CGCCGCTAAGCTGTTCGGGCTCGAAGTGCCGCCTGAGAAATCGGGCATGAAGGCGCCGGCTCAGCAGCCGGTTGCAGTGCCGGCGGAATGAGGCCTGAGTTGGTGAGCGGGACGTGAGTTCGTCGGCAACCATCAACGGCGACACATCGGGCGCGGCATTCTGCGCGGCGGCCGATGAGGCGTTGCGCAACGGCACGCCGGATGCGATTCCGGACGAGAACCTGCAGCGCATCCTGTCGGCCGCAATCCGGCTCTACGCCGCCAAATCGGAATATCGCGCCGGCGAATTGCCGATGTTCGGCGACCAGCCGGTGAATGCGACCGAGGCGGTGACGGCGATCTGCGCCATGATGCGCGCCGCCGACCTTAACTTCTTCGATCTGCAGATGTGGTATCGCCGCGTGCAGGACGAATGACCGGCAACGGTCCAAGAAGCGCGAACGCGAATGGGGTGAAGCGATGAGTGAAATCATGGTGGGCGAATTCAGCGAGTTCGCCGATGGCAACTATCGCGTGTTGAAGGTCGACAGCTTCGAGTTCGGCATATTCCGCCAGGGCGATCGCCTGATCGCCTACGAGAACTATTGTCCGCACGACGGCGGGCCGGTCTGTCAGGGCAAGGTGATCCCGCGGGTGGAGGAAGAACTTGCGCCGGATCAGACCAGCCGCGGGCTGCGCTTCTCGACGAAGCAGAACATCGTGTGTCCATGGCATGGCTGGGAGTTCGACATCGAGTCGGGACGGCATTGCGGCGATCCGAAATACCGCCTGCGGCCGGTCGACGTGCGGGTGGAGGACAGCCGGGTCTACGTGAAGCTGCCGGGCGCCAACTGATCTCGACACCTCGATTGCAGGGTCGAGCCGCAGCCTGCCCTCCCCACGGCTCACGGGGGAGGGAGCGGAGAAAGCCCGTCTAACCGCACAGATCTATGACCGCACCGAGTCTCGACCTCAGCATCGCGCTGTCCGACAACGAACGCACGCGGCCGCTGCTCGAAGGCCGCGTCGTTCCGCAAGGGATCCGGCTCGTCCCCACCATGATCCATCCCTCCGAGATGTTCTGGCGGCAGCTGCGCTTCGCCGAGTTCGACGTTTCGGAGATGTCGATGTCGTCGCTGATCATCTCGACCGCGCGGGGCGACACCCGCTGGGTGGCGATCCCGGTGTTCACCATGCGCCGGTTCTTCCACACCAGCATCATCGTGCGCACCGACTCCGGCATCACGGAGCCGGCGCAACTGCGCGGCAGGCGGATTGGCGTGCCGGAGTATCAGCAGACCTGGGCGATCTGGTCGCGCGGCGCACTGCAGCACGAGTTCGGCGTGCATCCGCGCGAGATCGATTGGTTCATGGAGCGCAATCCCGACAAGAGCCACGGCGGCGCCACTGGCTTCACGCCGCCGGAGGGCGTGCGGGTGAATCAGATCCCGCCGACCACCAACATGGGCGAGATGCTGCTGCGCGGCGAACTCGACGGCGCGATCCACTATCTGCCGGAGAAGAATCTCGTCGACCGCAGCACGGTCGACGTTTCGTCCGTAACTCGCCCGCTGTTTCCCGATCCCGCGGCCGAGGGCCGCCGATACTACGCCAAGACCGGGTTGTTTCCGATCAACCACACGGTCGTGATCCGCCGCTCGCTGCTGGAACAACATCCGTGGATCGCGCTCAATCTCTATTCGGCTTTTGTCGCCGCCAAGGCCGAGATCGCGCGTTGCGGCCAGTCCTACCTGCATTGGTACTTCGAGACCGGTTTACTCGACGGCGGCGTCCGCCGCACGCTTGCCGCCAACGATCCCCTCGCCTACGGCTTCAAAGCCGCCCAGCCGGTGCTGGAAACAGTGACGCAATACGTGCACGAACAGGGGCTGGCGCCGCGCCGGGTCGCGTTGTCCGAGCTGTTCGCGGCGAGCACGCTCGATATGTGAGCGCGTGGTGGCTTCGTTTGCCGCCGTGCGGCACACTTTGAAGCTGTGACGCGCAAGGAGGCTGGGAGCGTGAGTGCAAGCTACGACTACATCATCGTGGGCGCCGGCTCGGCCGGCTGCGTGCTCGCCAACCGCCTGAGCGAGGATAGCGCCGCGCGCGTCCTGCTGCTTGAGGCCGGCCCTCCCGATCGCAACCCGCTCATCCACATCCCGCTCGGCATGGGCAAGATGCACGAGTACGAGATGTTCAACTGGGGCTATCACACCGATCCCGAGCCCAACATGAACGGCCGCACCATCGAGGCAATGCGCGGCAAGGTGCTGGGCGGCTCGTCGTCGATCAACGTCATGGCCTATACCCGCGGCCACCGCGGCGATTACGACCGCTGGGCCCAGAAGGGCGCGCTCGGCTGGTCGTATGCGGACGTTCTGCCCTACTTCAAGCGGACCGAGACCTGGCAGAACGGCGCCGATCCCTGGCGCGGCGGCGATGGCCCGGTTGGTACGGAGTTCGCCAAGACCGAGGACCCGGTCTACGACGCCTGGCTCGTCGCCGCCCGGCAGGCTGGCCTGCCGGTGACCGAGGATTACAACGGCAAGCAGCAGGAAGGCTTCGGTCGCGGCCAATACACCATCCGCAACGGCTACCGCTCGTCCGCCGCAACTGCCTACCTGAAACCGGCGCGCGGCAGAGGCAACCTGACGGTCGAGACCGGCGCACACGCGACCCGCGTGCTGACCAAAGGCACGCGCGCCACCGGGGTCGAGTACGTCAGGGCGACTGGCGATGTGGTGCGAGCCGAGACCGACCGTGAGGTGATCCTGTCGGGCGGCGCGTTCAACACGCCGCCGCTCCTCATGCTGTCCGGGATTGGGCCTGCGGGCCACCTGCGTCAAATGGGGATCGATCCCATCGTCGACCTGCCGGTCGGCAAGAACCTGCAGGACCATCTCGCCGTCATCATTTTCTTCGCCCGGCACGACGAGAGCATATTCCGACACGACATGCGCTTTGACCGCATGGCGATCAGCATGCTGCGCGCGTACTTCTTCGGCACCGGCCCCGGCACCCGGGTGCCGGGCGGCCTGCATGCCTTCATCAAGACGCGACCGGAACTGGCTGTCCCGGACATCGAGTTCATGTTCCGCGGCGCGCCGGCTTCACCGCATCTCTGGTTTCCGCTGATCCGGCCGGCCTATCCGGACGGTTATGGCATCCGCCCGACGCTGCTGCATCCCGACAGCCGCGGCGAGATGCTGCTGCGCTCGACCAATCCGAAGGACGCGCCGCGCATCGTCTACAATTTCTTCTCGGCGCCGAACGACCTCCCGAGGCTGCGCGAGGGCTTCAAGATCGCGCGCGACGTCGCCTACCAGAAGGCGATGGAGCCGTTCCGCGGGGTCGAGACCTCACCGGGTGACCGTGTCAAGACCGACGCCGAGATCGACGCGTTCATCCGGCGGACCGCGATCACCGCGCACCATCCTTGCGGCACCTGCGCGATGGGCATCGGGCCCGACTCGGTGACCGATCCCGAACTGCGCGTGCGCGGAATGGAGGGGCTGCGGGTGGTCGATGCGTCGGTAATGCCGGACCTGGTCTCCGCGCACATCAATGCCTGCGTTCTGATGATCGCCGAGAAGGCCTCCGACGTCATCCGCGGCAGGCCGGCGCTCTCACCTGAGCTGAATGCGTAAAGCGGCGGCCGAACGCCGGGGCGCATCGCTCAGACGAACAAAAAAAGCCCGGCGTTGCCGCCGGGCTTGTCAGTTCCCCATGCTCTCACGTTAGAATCCGGACATCGCGTTCTCGAGGCCCAGCAGATGGGCAAGCGACTTGAGTTCGCGCTTCTGTTCGTCGTTGAAGCTCATGACCAGCGGAAAGCCCGCGGTGCGAAGTCCCTGCACGTCCATCTTGCTCGTGTCGATCGATGCCGTACGGGTGTCGCCCTTCGGACCCTTCTTGTATTCCATTTTGCGCAATTGCGCCTCGACGGCCGGCCAGTAGCGCTCCTGGTCGGGCGTCAGATTGAGCCGACGCTTGATGCTGGCGATCTGCGTGCTGTTCAGCACCGCGTTGGATTGCTTCTTTGGCGCCACCGCCGCGTGCTTTTCAGGCGTTGTGGCAGACGCAAGCGCCATCTTCGGCCGGGGGGTCGGAAGCGGCACGGGGGTTGCCATCGCCCAAGGCGGCAACTGAGTTTCCGGAACCTCTTCGGTCGCCTTTGCGACCACGGCCTCGGCAAGCGGCTTCGGACCGAACGAAATCGGCACCGAGCCGACGGAGGCTACCGCATACCGTGCCGGCGGCGCGGCCGGCTCGACCGGCGCGGCTGCCGCCTCGGTGGTCTCGGCCTCCGCCTCACCGTCGTGCCATTGGTTGGGAAACCGGAACGACACCGCTTCGGCCGCCGATACCTTGATATTGGCGACGGCCTCTTGGGCCGAAATCCGATTGGCGTCAAACATGTAGCCGCCGATCAGACCGCCAAGTCCGCCGGCGCCGACCATGGCGCAGCATAACCACACACGTGCGCCGAACTGACCCGAAAATCCCCGCATACCCCCTCGCGCTTAGTCCCCACTATGCGCTGGACAGTGTCTTCTGAAACACAGCTAATTTATGACGCCGACCGCCTATTTCCTGCCATTTCAGGTGCCGCCGGAGAGGGCTAAGGTCCTATGCCGGACGCGGTTAAGCGATCCTGACAGCAAGAAGCCCGGCTCTTCGGCCGGGCTCCGTAACCTTCCAGAACGAGGAACGGCGAATTAGGCCGCCTCCTCCTCCACCGCAGCGTCTTCTTCGGGCTCGGCATCGCCATCGGCCGGCTTCGGACCGCGACGCGGTCCCTTGGCGAGAGCCGCCTCGATCTCTTTCACCGCCTCGGTCTCGGTGACGCGGTGCACGGCCGAAATCTCCCGCGACAGCCGGTCGAGCGCGGCCTCATAGAGCTGGCGCTCCGAATAGGACTGCTCAGGCTGGGTGTCGGACCGGAACAGGTCGCGTACCACCTCGGCGATGGCGACGATGTCGCCGGAGTTGATCTTGGCCTCGTACTCTTGAGCGCGACGCGACCACATCGTTCGCTTGATGCGGGCGCGGCCCTTGAGGGTCTCGAGCGCGCGCTTGACCACCGGCCCTTCGGACAGCTTGCGCATGCCGACGGAGACGATCTTCGCGGTCGGCACCCGAAGCGTCATCTTGTCCTTGATGAAGTTGATGACGAACAGTTCGAGCTTCGCGCCGGCAACCTCCTGCTCCTCGATCGCGATGATCTGGCCCACACCGTGCGCCGGATAGACGATGAACTCGCTGGTCTTGAAGCCCTGGCGCTGATGGGTTGCTTTCTTGACAGTCATACTAGGGGTTGCTCCTTCGTCCGGCCTGCGGGGGGTGGACGCTTTGGCTACGGGGGCCCCACGCCGCGTAGCGGCGCGCGAAGCCGGCGATGCCCTCCGGCGTGCGCCGGCGGAGGTCTTCTTGGAACGCCGGGTTACGGCGGAGCTCTTCTTGGGCCGATGGCGCGTTTTTCCTGCCACGGAACTTGCGTGGGTCTCACGTCCCTAGTTAACGGTTCCTCGGAAGCACCCCGAAAAATAAGGCTCCCCACGGGGAGCGCCTCGGGTGCGGTGACTTGCTCATTTTCAAACTATATAGCACATTTTCAGCAGAAATCAAAGCTTTACCGTGCCTGAAAAATCCATTTTCGCGCATTTCTGTATTACAATTTTGTCACCGCTGGTTAACGCGCATGTGCCGCACCGCAGGACCCGCACGCAGGGCGATCAAACAAACCGAACATGCGGATATAGGTAGAGTGCCCGTGCTCCGCGGCGCGGCGAGTCGCCGCCGAACGATTAGTCGCCGGAACCGGGCTCTGGCGAGAAGTACTGCTTCTTTCCGGGCTTGCCGTCCCACTCCTTGCTGTCGGCGGGCGGCTCCTTCTTCGCAGTGATATTCGGCCAGACCTTCGCGTATTCGGCGTTCAGCGTGAGCCAATCCTCGAGACCGCCTTCGGTATCGGGCTTGATCGCCTCGGCGGGACACTCCGGCTCGCACACGCCGCAATCGATGCACTCGTCAGGATGGATGACCAGCATGTTTTCGCCCTCGTAGAAACAGTCCACGGGGCAGACCTCGACGCAGTCCATGTATTTGCACTTGATGCAATTTTCGTTGACGACGTAGGTCATAGCAACTCCAGCTGAACACGCCGGTCAGTAGCGCAAGGTAAACCGGGGGGCAAGAGAGCGATAGCCACGGCGCGCGCCCTCTTGTCCGAAAAGCCTGCCACTTTTCGGGAGAGATTCGGAGCGCGACCCACGCCTACCTTGTCGGGACGGCCTTGCGCCCTGTTCCTGCTCTCGCAAAAGGGGCCGGAATCGCGAGCGGATCTATCCGGCTCGCCCCCGCGCACGTTCGTGGGGACCAAGGATTTGCTGCAAGACCGGTCCGTGGAGTTCCTAGTCGATCTTCGCGCCGACCTGCTTGATCAGTGTTCCCCAGAGCTTGGAGTCGTCCGCCACCAGCTTGGCGAATTCCGCCGGTGTCTGGTCCACGCGCTCGAAGCTGTTCTTCTCGAAGAACTCCTTCGACTTCGGCAGGTCGAGCACCTTGCTCACGTCGGCGTGGATCTTCGCCACGAGTTCCGGCGGCATGTTGGCCGGACCGAACAGCGCAAACCACACCGAAGTTTGGAAGCCGGGCACGCCGGCCTCCGCGATGGTCGGCAGATCGGGCCGCGCCTGCGCGCGCTTCGCGCCCGCCGAGGCGAGGATGCGGACTCGCCCGGTCTTTTCGTGTGCGGCTATGCTGCTGAGATTGAGCAGCAGCATCGACACGTCGCCGGCGAGCAGCGCGTTCGCAGCGGGAGCCGCGCCGCGATACGGGATGTGAACGATGTCGGTGCCGGTACGCTGCTTGAAGTCCTCCATGCTGAGGTGCGCGTAGGTGCCCACGCCGTAGGAGCCGTAGTTCAGCGTGCCGGGCTTCGCTTTAGCGAGCGCGATCAGCTCCTGAGTCGAGTTCGCCGGCACGGCCGAGTTGACCACCAGCATCGGCGTGCCGCGGCACAGCATCATGATCGGCGTGAACTCCTCCGGCTTGTAGGAGAGCTTGCTCGACAGGTGCGGGTTCGCGGTGATGGTGGCGTCGGACGTGACCAGCAGCGTCAGCCCGTCCGGCGCGGAGCGCGCCACCGCCTGCGCGCCGATAGCGCTATTGCCGCCGGGGCGGTTGTCCACGATGACCGGCTGGTTGATCATCTCGGTGAGGCGCTGCGATACGATGCGTGCCATCGTGTCGGTGACGCCGCCGGCCGAGGTCGGCACGATCAGCCGCACTTGGCCGCTTGGATAAGTCTGCGCCTTTGCGGGGGTGAGCGCCATCGCGACCAGTGCGGCGAGCGCCGCAAGTCCTGCCGTCCGTCCGAGCATCGTTTCCTCCGTCCCTCGTGTGGCGGGTCAGAAATCCGCTTATTGTTGCGGCGAGTCGGAAATGCGCATTTCTGAACCAAAGCTACACTAGATCAATAAGTTGCTAGTGTCCCGAAGTTCGCAAACGAGGGTGCCGCAGAATATGCGAACTTCGGAATCTGGACACTAACGTGCGCTGCTGAGGCCCATCACCGGCTGGCCGATACCGAGCGGTTGGCCGTCCACCAGCACGAACGCGACGCGGGCTGGCTTGCTGCTGCGATTCGCCCAGGCGTGGTTGGTGCCGCGCTGGATCATGATGTCTCCAGCCTTGAGCTTCACCGTCGAATTATCCATGTCCATCTCGATCTCGCCCTCGATGACGATGACGTAGTCGATCGTCTCGGTGCGGTGCATGTGCGGATGGTTGCCGGGCGGGAAGTCGATCACGCAGAACCGCGTGCCGTTGGCGGGCGGCGGCGTGCCGACGATGCGCGCACCCATGTCCTCGATGGCCTCGCCGACGCCGATGTCGGCGGGGTTCCGGTCGGTGATCCACATCAGCGTGGAGCGTCCCTCCGCGCCCTTGTGGTTGGTTGCAGGCGCGTCGATCAGCACCTTGGCGACATTGTTCTTGTCGTGCCCGGTCACGACCCGGCGGATCGGCGGGAAGGAATTCCAGTGTTCGTTGGCCATGCAACGGCTCTCCCTGTGCTTCTTGTTGTTTACCTGCTCATTCCGGGCGCGCGTTTGCGCGAACCCGGTTTCCATAACCGTTTGGATTTCAGTCGCCGGTGAGGCGGTCGATGGCCCGGCGCTCCTGCTTGGTCGGCCGGCCGGTGCCCCGGTCGCGGACGGCGGACGGCGGCGCCGAAGTTCCGGCCGGCGCGGCTCCCGCGTCGGGAAGGATGTCCTCGCACAGGGCGCGCGCTTCGTCCGCAGAGCCCCGCCGCTCGGCGAACCCGACCACCTTCAGAACCCGCACGGTGCGGTCGAGCGCCACCGTCACGACATCTCCCGGCTTGACCGGCCGGCTCGCGGCATCGATGCGCTGAGCATTGACGCGAACGTGCCCGGAGGCGGCAAGCGCGGCCGCCGCCTGGCGCGTGCGTACTACACGCGCATGCCACAGCCATTTGTCGATGCGCTGACGATCCAACCGAGCGGTGCCCCTAATTCGGCTCCTTGCTGTTCCCCTCAAGCTGCGCCTTCAATGCGGCGAGCTTGGCAAACGGCGAATTCGGATCGGGCGCCTTGTCGCGCCGGTCGCCCCCCTCGCCGCGGCCTTTCATGTACTTCGCCCGAAGATCGGGGTCGCGATCCGGACGGTCGCCACGATCCTGACGGTTGCCTCGGTGGGAACGGCGTTCGGAACCGTCGGCGCGCTTCGACCACTCGGGACGATCGGGACGTGATGGCCGGCCGGTACGCTCGCCCCGCTCAGCTCCGTCGCGGCGTTCATGCCGCGGCCGATCGTGTGGCGGTCGCGCTTCCCCAACGGTCGTGTCCGCGCCAGGCGCACCCTGCGGGGCCGCGGCAATCGCGTCGGAAGCTGCGGCGCCCTCGCCTTGCGCGACGGCCGGAGCGGTTCCATCGGCCGCGACCGGCGGTGCGTGGAAGTCGCGGCGGCGGCCCGCCTCTCGCGGCGGGCGCTGCGGCCGCCGTTGCCGCCGCTGACCTTCCGGACGGCCCGGGCGCCAGACCTCGATCAGTTCGGGTTCTGCCGGCGGAGCCGCTTCGGCTGAATCAGCCGCCGCAGCTTCGGGGATCTCCGGGGCAATTGATTCGGCCGCAACAGCCTCCGTTGAGGCCATTTCGGCCGGAGCTGTTTCCGCCGAGGCGTCGGCCGCGACGGCTTCGTCCGAGCTGGAGACCGATTCGGGCGGCGGCGGCGCGGCGGCTGGTCCTTGTTCGGGAGCCGGAGCGTCCTCGACCATCGGGCTGTCGGCCGCGACCGCGGCAGCCTCAATCGCCGGCGCCAGATCGGGCGCCTCGGATTCGGCCGGGGCAGCTTCCGCCGTCCCCGCCAACGCCGCGTCGGCGTCCGCCGGCGCTTCGGCGGAAGCCCCCACTTCCGGCGCCAGTGCGGCCTCCGGAACGGAGCTGGCAGCTTCGTCTGCCGCGCCTGCGGGTGCCGGCGTCACCGGCGGTGGCTCGACGGGCTTCGGCCGCTGCTCCATCCGGTAGCCCAACGCGCGCAGGATCGACGCGAATTCCTCGCCCGCGCAGCCGGCCAGCGAGGTCATTGCCGGCACCACGGTGAAACCGAAACCGTCGATGGCGCCCGGCGGCCTGGGTCCGGGAGCACCGGGCCGCCATGCCAATGCCGGGCGGATGATGTCGGCGATGCGCTCCAGAATGTCGGCACGAACCGCCCGCTCGCCGCAAACCCGATAACCGGCGACACGATACAGCGTCCGGTCGACCTCCTTGTCGGCGGCGATCGAGGTGCGGCCGCTCTTGGCGAGTTGTTCGACCGCTTCGAGACCCTTGGATTCCGCCCCTGCATGCTTAAGCGCATAAAGCTGCGTCGCGAGCGCCCGCGGCGTCGGCTTGAGCAACGCCGGAATATAGATGTTGTAGGCGCCGAACCGCACACCGTATTTGCGCAAACCGGCGCGGGACGGCTGGTCGAGACCCTTGACGTCCTCGGCGACCTTCTGCCGCTCCAGCACGCCGAGCGACTCGATGAGCTGGAACGCGATGCCGCGCGCCATGCCGGTGACGTCCTCGGCCGCGCCGAGGTGGAACAGCGGCGCCAGCACCTTTTCGATATGGGTCTTGAGCCAGAGGTCGAGCCGCGCCTGCACGGCATCCCGGGGCGGGCCGGTGAGATGCTCGTCGGCGATGATGCGCACGCGCGGCTTGAGCACTTCCTCAGCGGCGACGAGCTTGCCGACTGCCTGCCCGAGCCACCGGATCGCCCCGTCCGACGCCAGCACGAGCTGCTCGTCGGAGGCTTGGGCGAGCTTCATTGCGCGCGCACCGATCTCGCCAGCAAGCGCCTTCTGCGCCGCGCCCGCGAGCGTGCGCGCTTCAGAACCGGCGGCCGACGCCGCGGGCGTAAAGACGAACCCGTCGAGCCGGCCGATGGCATGGCCCTCGACCACCACATCGCCGGTCTTGCTGATGTCGGTCTCGAGCCCGGTGTTCTCGCGCAGGCGCCGCATCAGCACGCTGGTGCGGCGATCGACAAACCGCTCGGCCAGCCGCTCGTGCAGCGCATCCGACAACTTATCCTCGACGGCACGCGTCACGCCCTGCCAGTGCTCGGGGTCGGCGAGCCAGTCGGGCCGGTTGGCGGCAAACGTCCAGGTGCGGATGTGCGCGATGCGGTTCGACAGCGTGTCGATATCACCGTCGGCCTTGTCGGCCTGCTCGATCTGCCGTGCGAACCAGTCGGTTGGGATCGTGCCCTCACGCATCAGGAAGCCGTAGAGCGTGGTCACGAGCTCCGCATGAGTGGCCGGCGAAATCTTCCGGTAGTCCGGAACCTGGCACACATCCCATAGACGCTCGACCGCGAACCGGGTTGTCGCGAACGTCCGGGCCTCGTCGTCGCGCGAGGCGTGCTCCAACACCAGGATGTCTTCGGCAATCGGCGCGCGGGTGAGCCCGCTTTCGGTAGGCGTCTCGGCGAGCGACGCCTGCAGGGCGCCCAGCGAGGCGAAGTCGAGCGCAGCGTTGCGCCACTGCAGAACCCGAATCGGCTCGAAGCTGTGGCTTTCCAGCGCCTGCGCCAGCTCGGTTTCGAATGGCGGGCAACGGCCGGTGGTACCGAAGCTGCCGTCGCGGTTGGCGCGGCCGGCGCGACCGGCGATCTGCGCAAGTTCGGCCGGATTGAGCTTGCGGAACTGATAACCATCGAACTTGCGATCGGACGCAAACGCAACGTGATCGACGTCAAGATTGAGTCCCATGCCGATGGCGTCGGTCGCGACCAGATAGTCGACGTCGCCCGATTGATAGAGCGCCACCTGCGCGTTGCGGGTGCGGGGCGACAGCGAGCCGAGCACCACGGCGGCACCGCCGCGCTGGCGGCGGATCAGTTCGGCGATGGAGTAGACCTCCTCGGCCGAGAACGCCACGATCGCACTACGGCGCGGCAGCCGGGTCAGCTTCTTCTCGCCCGCAAAGGTGAGCTGCGACAGCCGTGGCCGCGTCAGCACATGCGCACCGGGCAGGAGCTTCTCGACCATGGGCCGCACGGTTGCGGCGCCGAGCACCAGCGTTTCCTCGCGCCCACGGCGGTTGAGCATGCGGTCGGTGAAGACGTGGCCGCGCTCGAGATCGGCACCGAGTTGAACTTCGTCGATTGCCACAAATGCCACGTCGAGTTCGCGCGGCATCGCCTCGACGGTCGAAACCCAGAACCGCGGATTCGGAGGTTTGATCTTCTCCTCGCCGGTGATCAGCGCGACATTCTCGGCGCCGACTCGCTCGACGCACTTGTTGTAGACCTCACGCGCGAGCAGCCGCAGCGGCAGGCCGATGATGCCCGACGAGTGAGCGAGCATGCGCTCGATCGCCAGATGAGTCTTGCCGGTATTGGTCGGCCCCAGCACGGCCGTGACCCCGGCGCCGCGGGCACCGCTGCTGCGAGTGGATGGCGAAGAGAATGAAATTGGCATCAAAGATCCGTTGTCCCCTGCATGCGCGGGCTCTTCCGCGCGCCGCCAGCCGGCGGCTAGTGTTCCGATTCCGAAGGTCGCATCATTCTGCCGAGCGCCCGTTTGCGAACTTCGGAATTGAAGGACACTTGCAACTTAGTGATCGAGTGTGACTTGGCTCAGAGGTCCGCATGTTGAATCGGCCTCAAGAATGATGCGGACTTCTGAACCGCCACACTGGCGAGCCAGCGCGTTCGACGCGGCGTCGGATCCGTCCGGCCATCAGGGGGATCGAAATCAAGGAGTTGCCTTATGCGCAGCGACACTCTGTAAAGACCGCCTCGACCTTTGCATCGGCCGCAGCGCGTCGCATCTCGCTGCTCGGAGCGTCGTCTTGTTCGGCACTATGATAATCGTCCTGCCGGCCGTCTTCAATTCAATCCCCCGCCTCCTGCCCGGTCGCCGAGCCCGCTCAGATCGCCCCCTAACGGACCTGGCCAAGCGCTTGATCGCGCCCCACTTCGTCCGTCCGGTATGCCCTGCGGGGCCGCAGCCACAGCGCGTCGGATCGTCGCGTCGGCAATCCCTGACGCCGCACCCCCGGACTGTTTCACTTCCCCGCGCCAGAACTAAACCACGAAATCTGTGCCAGATTGCGACGGGGAAAAGGCCGGTGCAGGCCGGTGGAAGGGTTTGTGCTTAAGCTGTGGAACGAGTCTCGAACGAAACGCGCCCGAATCGCTGACTCCGGGCTTGTACAGATTCGTTCACGGCCATATCTGGCGCGTCGGCTCAGACCTACCCCAACATCGTGTATTGGCGGAATCATGAGGCCTGACGAAGACGTGGCGAAACATTAATTCAACCGCAGATTTCCGCGGCAATACTCTACTGCGCCTTGGCGGACGTGCTCGGCTTTCCAGGCTGCGGCGTCGAGACAAACTGCGTCGCCTGCATCAAGCCGGTTCCAATCGGCGTCGGGACCGCGACCCGGTACGGCGCCAGCACCCGAGTGCCAGCGATCGGCGCCAGTGTCGCCTCGATCTCGCGCAGATTGGCGAGATATTGAATGGGCGCGCGATCCGGCACATGGCCGGCAATCGGCGAGAAGATCACCGAGCAGACCACCGCCTTGCCATGGTAGCCCTTCTCGGCCTTGACCTGCTCGATGCGCTTGAAGGTCAGGTGCAGATCGTATCGCATGCGGCCGTCGAAGATCGCGAGCTTCCGCGCGCAGGCGTCCCGCGTGATCAGTGTGCCGGTTCCCGGCACGTAGAACAGCGACGCGCTCATCGGATCAATCACGCCGCGGCGGTGTGCTTCGGTGAGCGGCACCCGGTTCGGCGCGGGCGGCATTTTCGGCTCGGCCGCAAACTCGCGCACCGCGCCGCCGCCGATTGTCATCCGCACGTCGTTGTATTTCCGGTCGGTGAAGATGCTCGACCGGAAGGTTCCGGGGAACACCTGCCCATCCACGATGGTGCCGCGCGCGACGCTCTGGCCGCGCCCGCCGGCCAAGACGCGCATCAGCCCGGCGGTCTGGCCGCTGGCCGACGAGTTGAAATGATCGTCGCCTACGTCGATGACCCAGCTGCCGCGTCCGACCGGGATGCCCGCCAGCGTGAAATCGTAGCGGGCGTCGAGCTTACCTTGGGCGTGAGCCGGGGCCGGGATCGCCACCGCGAACGAAACCGCCAGCGTCGCCTGCCGGACCGCGCTTCGAATGCCGCTGAACGTCAAGACAGTTCCCTGGCGACGCAACCGACCCCCTTGATCGGCGAAAACCGACGCACCCGCAGAATTGCCGGGCCATCGTGACCCGAACAAGGCAGATTCCAATTCCCAGCATCCCCTTGGCGCCTCGCCGCGGCGAAAAACCGCCATTCGGCTTGACGGCTCCGGACGCGCTCACTATAGGTCCGGCGGCTTTAGGGAAACCCTGGTTTTCAGGATCCGCCGGCCGAGATCGCATCAGGTTGGTCCGGCATCCATGCCTGCCAGACGGGCTTTGGCAGACAACCGATCGATTTTGAGGTGTTACCATGTCACGGCGATGCGAACTGACCAGCAAGGGCGTGCAGGTCGGGCACAAGGTGAGCCACTCCAACCGCAAGACCAAGCGGCGGTTCCTGCCCAACCTGCTCAACGTCACCTTGATGTCCGACGCGCTCGGCCGCTCGGTCAAATTCCGCGTCTCGGCGCACGCCTTCAAGACCGTCGACCACCGCGGCGGGCTCGACGCGTTCCTGCTTAAGGCCAAGGACGAGGAATTGTCCGTCAAGGCGCTCGAACTCAAGCGCCAGATCCGCAAGAAGCGCGCCGAAACCGCCCCGAAACCCGACGCGGCGGCGTAACGCCGGTCGATCACGGCACCGCCAGCGTGAACTGCAGCAGCAGCGTACGCTGGATGATTGAGAAATTGTCGTCCGAGATCAGGGTCAGCACGATTTCGCCGCCCGCGCCGCGGTGAACGCTCAGCCCCTCCATGTTGTCGATCTCGTAGCCGAGATCGACCTCGAACAGTACCGATCCTTCGAGCACCGCGTCTGGCCGCACCTCCGCCAGCGCCACCCGCCGCACCCGCAGCCAGAGCCCGCCGGTCCAGCTGAACTTGCGTTCCAGCAGCAGGAGGTCGCCGCCCGGCAATAGCGCGGCATCGCTGATGTCGAAGTCCGCAATCCGCCGCACCGTGAAGCTGCCGGACTTCGGACCGCCGATCAGGAAGCCGCGGATGTTGCCGTCCTTGTCGAGACCGCGCTCCGAGAATGCGATCAGCGTTCCGGCGAGCGGCAATCCTCGCGGCACGAATATCAGCGACTCGACCCCCCGGTTGCTCGGCAGCGACCGCATGGCGGCCGGCACGGCAATCGGCGTCGCGCGGGCCAGCAACCCGTCGCGGCCGTAGTTGAAGCGCACGATCCGGTGGACCCGCTCGATTGCGACGTAGAAGGTGCCACCATCCTGTGCGATCGCCTCGGTGTCATACCAGCCGCGTGCCGCGAGCGTGCGGCCGTCCGGCCCCAGCATCGGCGCGATTTCGGCGTCCGCGATCCCTGCCGGACGCGTACCGTCGTAGACGAGCCGGCCGCGAAGCCACCAGGCCTTGTCGGTGAGCGCGATGAAGTCTGCGCCGCCGGCCTCGACCTTCAGGGCCGAGATGCCGCCGAAATGGCGGGACGACGAACTGAGGATCAGCCCGCCGCGGAATTCGAGCGGTCCGAACTGGCGACGCGACGGATCCCGGACCTCGAACCCCGCCAGCGGCCGCGCCTGGATGTCGACCGCGACGGGGGCCTCCGGCGCCGGCGCGGCGGTTGCTGGTCGCGGCGCGCCTATCAACACGGTCGCGCCGGCCAGCAGCCCCGTCAGAACGCGCCGCCGGCTGGTCTCTCCGACACCGGAGTGCCGGGGCTCGTCGATCACGCGGTGCGCCTCCGCGCCGGACGCCGCTGGGTCTCGACCTCGGCATGCTCTTCGAACAACTCGGCCAGCTTGTCGGTCATGGCGCCGCCAAGCTCCTCGGCATCGACGATGGTGACGGCGCGCCGGTAGTACCGCGTCACGTCGTGGCCGATACCGATGGCGATGAGTTCGACCGGCGAGCGCTGCTCGATCTCCTCGATCACCCAACGCAGGTGGCGTTCGAGATAGTTGCCGGGATTGACCGACAGCGTCGAATCGTCGACCGGCGCGCCGTCCGAGATCATCATCAGGATGCGGCGCTGCTCGCTGCGGGCCAAAAGACGTTTATGTGCCCAGTCGAGTGCCTCGCCGTCGATGTTCTCCTTGAGCAGCCCCTCGCGCATCATCAGCCCGAGATTCTTGCGCGCGCGGCGCCAAGGTGCGTCGGCCGACTTGTAGATGATGTGGCGCAAATCGTTGAGCCGTCCCGGATTGGCCGGCTTGCCGGCCGCGAGCCAGGCTTCCCGCGACTGGCCGCCTTTCCAGGCCCGAGTGGTGAAGCCCAGAATCTCCACCTTGACGCCACAGCGCTCCAGCGTGCGGGCGAGGATATCGGCGCAGGTCGCCGCCACGGTGATCGGGCGTCCCCGCATTGATCCCGAATTGTCGAGCAGCAACGTCACCACGGTGTCGCGGAAGGTCGTGTCCTTCTCCTGCTTGAACGACAAGGCGTGCAGCGGGTCCATGATGATGCGCGGCAGCCGCGCCGGATCGAGCATGCCTTCTTCGAGGTCGAACTCCCAAGCGCGATTCTGCTGCGCCATCAGCCGGCGCTGCAGCCGGTTGGCGAGCCGCGCCACCACGCCTTGCAGGTGCGAAAGCTGCTTGTCGAGATAGCCGCGCAGCCGGTCTAGTTCTTCGGGCTCGCACAAGTCCTCGGCCGGAACCACCTCGTCATGCTTGACGACGAACGGATGATAGTCAGGACCGCGCGGCTCGTTCTGGCCGTGGCGGCGGGGACGGCGGGGCTCGGCCGGAGTTTCGGAATCGCCCATCTCGGCGTCTTCGGCCATCTCGGCCGATAGCGCCTCGGAGGCTTCGGCGGTCGATTCCGACATGTCTTCGCCGGTGGCATCGGCCTCGTCCATGCGGGTCTGCATGTCCTCGGACTCAGCGCCCTGGCCGTCTTCGCCGTTCTCCTCCTTACGGCGTTCCTGCTCGCCCTCCTCGCCCTCTTCTTCGTCGGATTCGGTCGAGCGGTCGTCGCCCATGTCGAGGCTGTCGAGCAGATCGTGCACCACGTCGCCAAAATCCGCCTGCTGCTCCATGAGCCGCTCCAGCCGGTCGAGTTCGCGCCCGGCACGGTCTTCGATCAGCGGCCGCCAGAGATCGACCAGCTTCTTGGCGGCCGGTGGCGGCGCCTGACCGGTGAGGCGTTCGCGCACCATCATGGCGACAGCCTCTTCGATCGGCGCATCGGCGCGGTCGGTGACTTCGTCGAACTTGCCGCGATGAAAGCGGTCGTCGATCATGGCGGCGAGATTCTTCGCCACGCCCGACATGCGCCGCGCGCCAATCGCTTCTACGCGCGCCTGTTCGACCGCCTCGAACACCGCCCTCGCCTGTTGTCCGCCCGGCACCAGCTTGCGATGGACGCCGGGATCGTGACACGCCAGCTTGAGCGCAATGGCATCGGCGTGGCCGCGCACGATCGCCGCATCGGGGCCCGAGAGCTTGCGCGGCGGCTCGGGCAGGCGGGCCTTGCCGCTGATGATGCCGGGACGTTCGGCGGCGAACGCGACCTCAAGATCGGGCTTGCGCGCGATGGCACGCAGACAGCCGGTGACCGCGCGCTTGAACGGCTCGGTCGGGGATTCCTTGGCGGGACTCTTGCCTTTGAGATTCGAGGTCATGGCTGCTTCAGGGACGGAGTGAGTTGGCTGTTCGACGGTTGGGTGACAAGCGGAGGCTTCTTGGGTCCAGATACGCCCATCGATACGTAGATCGTCATGAGTTCCTCGACCCCCATTTCGGCCGGCTTGATCCAGGATGCCGGAACGTAGATCAGGCCGCCACCCACCGGCACCGGCGCGGACGGAACCAGAATCGAATAGTACTTCTCGTCACCGATCATCGTGGCATCCGGCGACGGCAGGAGTGCCAGCACGGCGGCGCTGTTGCCGGGGCCGCCGAAAAAGCACCACACCGGGCTCATGCTCTTGAGGCCGTCGCCCTGCTTGCGGTCGACCAGCCCGACAAACCGCTTGGTCAGGTCGTAGACGTTGCTCACCAGCGGAATGCGCCGCATCACCCAGTCGATCAGCCCCGACAGGTACCGCTCCATCCGGGTCTCGACCATGAGGCCGAGAAAATAGATGGCGGTGACCAGGATCACCATGCCGATCACATAGGCGGCGATCGGCGAGGTCGAGAAGCCGAGCCCGATCGCGGTCAGCAGGCGGCCGAACACGCTGCCCGGACCGACGAACTGATAGATGAAGGTGCCGAGCCAGGCGACGAGCGCAATCGTGATCGCCACCGGCAGCAGGACCAACAGCCCCGACAGCAGCGTGGGAATGAACCGTATCATGGGACACCGAACGAGTTACGGGCGAACTCCGATGCGGTGCGCGCGGCCACGCGAACTGAAACCGGATCAGGTCAAGGCGACGTTGACCGACGACTCCGGCAGCTCCTGGCCGAAGCAGCGCTGGTAGAACTCGGCGACGATCGGCCGCTCCAGTTCGTCGCACTTGTTGACGAACGTGAGCCGGAAGGCAAAGCCGATGTCCTTGAAGATGTCGGCGTTCTCCGCCCAGGTGATGACGGTGCGCGGGCTCATGACGGTGGAGATGTCGCCGTTCATGAAGGCGTTGCGCGTAAGGTCGGCGACCCGCACCATCCTGCTGACGATGTCGCGGCCCTGATCGGTGCGATAGTGCTTCGCTTTGGCGAGCACGATCTCGACTTCATTGTCGTGCGGCAGGTAGTTCAGCGTGGTGACGATTGACCAGCGGTCCATCTGCGCCTGGTTGATCTGCTGGGTGCCGTGGTAGAGGCCGGAGGTGTCGCCGAGCCCGACCGTGTTGGCGGTCGCGAACAGCCGGAACGCCGGATGGGGGCGGATCACACGGCTCTGGTCGAGCAACGTGAGGCGGCCGGAGGATTCCAAGACCCGCTGGATCACGAACATCACGTCCGGACGGCCGGCATCGTACTCGTCGAAGCATAGCGCGACGTTATGCTGATAGGCCCATGGCAGGATGCCGTCGCGGAACTCGGTGACCTGGAGGCCGTCCTTGATGACGATGGCGTCCTTGCCGATCAGATCGATACGGCTGATGTGGCTGTCTAGATTGACGCGCACGCACGGCCAGTTCAGACGGGCCGCCACCTGTTCGATATGGGTCGACTTGCCGGTGCCGTGATAGCCCGAGACGATCACACGGCGGTTGTGAGCGAAGCCCGCCAGGATCGCCAGCGTGGTCGCCCGATCGAACCGGTAATCCTCATCGACATCCGGGACATAGTCGTCGCCTTCCGAGTAGGCCGGGACCTCCATGTCGCTGTCGAACCCGAATAATTGACGGACCGACACCTTGATATCGGGCAGGCCGGCGACCTCTTGCGTTGCGGCAGTCATTGATCCTCCGTGGTCTCGGCCGCGACCGAGACCCGTGTCGGTCGGTTACAAAGAGTTGCGGATACGAACAAACTAGCAGATCGCGGTCTGGCAGCGAAAGCCGCCCGGACGGCCAACAGGCTTGCGCTATCAGATAGCCGCGGCGCGCCGGGCACGCAACTGCCGGTTTCGGGCCGCTCAGCGGAAACCGATGGATTTCAAATAGTTATAAGCCTGGATGATTTCCCGCAAGCGGTCCTCGGTGGAGCGATCGCCGCCGTTGGCGTCGGGATGGTGGCGCTTCACAAGGGTCTTGAACCGGGTTTTGATCTCGACCGTGGTGGCGTCGGCCTCGAGGCCCAGCGCTTCGAAGGCTTTGCGGGCGGCATTACCGACCATGGGGCTGTCGCTTTTCGCCCGCTCGGGCCCACGCGCCCGGCCGGCGGCGGCGCCGAACTCGCGCTGAAGGCCGAGCGGATCGTGGGCACCCGCAGCGTCGGTCTTGCCGCCCCCGTTCATGCCCATCTTCCAGGTCGGGCGGTGGCCGGTGGTGGCATCGCGCTGGTACTTGGCGATGTCGTCGGTGCTCATGCCGGCGAAGAAATTGTACGAATGGTTGTATTCGCGCACATGCGCGAGACAGAACCGCCAGTACTCGTTCTCGCGCATCCGCCCCTTCGGGGCGCGATGGGTCCCCGATCCGTCGCAGCCCGGCCATTCGCAGGCAGGCGCATCCGTGCGGATGCGCCGGTCCTTGGTGGGCTTGACCTTGATCCGGTCGAACAGGGGTGAATCGTTTTTCATGACCCTACAATATGCGCGCGCGACGATGACGCCTTCAAGTCTTGACAACAGCGAATGAGCCGCGAATGAGCGAAATTCGGACCGCGGTCGCACATTGACGACGGTCCACGCCAGCCGCTATGCGGGGGCATGACGGTCCGCGATCTCATTGCCGGGAAGTTAACAACAGCCTTCGCGCCAGAGCGGCTCGAGGTGCTCGACGAATCGCACCGGCATGTCGGGCATGCCGGCCATCGGCCGGGCGGCGAGACCCACTTTAGAGTTCATATCGTGTCGGACTCGTTCCGGGGAAAGAGCCGGCTGGAACGGCATCGCATGGTCAACGCGGCCCTTTCGGGCGAACTGGCCGGCGGTGTCCATGCGCTCGCCATTCAGGCTAACGCGCCGGGCGAACCAGGCGCGTAGCCAAGCGCCGCGCGAGGTTCGCCGCCTTGACGATTTCGCTCAATCGCACTGTTCTCGATGTCATGGGCGTCAATCGCCGTGGCCGACGCCCAGATAAGCGTCGATCACCCCTTGATTCTCTTGCACCTCGGTTGGCGTCCCGTCGGCAATCTTGACGCCGTGGTCGAGCACCACGACGCGATCGGACAAATCCATCACCACGCCCATGTCGTGCTCGATCAGCGCGATGGTGGTGCCGTAATAGGCATTGAGGTCGAGGATGTAGCGGCACATGTCCTCCTTCTCCTCGACATTCATGCCGGCCATCGGTTCGTCGAGCAGCAGGAGATCGGGCTCCATGGCGAGCGCGCGGGCAAGCTCGACGCGCTTCTGCAGGCCGTATGGCAGCTGTCCGACTTGGACCTTGCGGATGTGGGGGATCTTCAGGAAGTCGATGATCTCTTCCACCCGGTGGCGATGCGCGACCTCTTCGCGCAGCGCCGGCCCGACGCGGATGAGCTGCCAGAACAGTCCGCGCCGCATCTTCAGCGTACGGCCGGTCATGATGTTGTCGAGCGCCGTCATGCCCTTGAATAACGCCACGTTCTGGAACGTGCGGGCGATGCCGCCGCGAGCCGCATCGTACGGACGCATGCGTCGGCGCGCCCTGCCCTTGAAGGTGATGCGGCCTTCCTGCGGATGATAGAAGCCGTTGATGACGTTGAGCATCGACGTCTTGCCGGCGCCATTCGGCCCGATGATCGCGCGGATTTCGCCCTGGCGAATGTTGAACGAGACGCCGCTCACCGCCTTGACGCCGCCGAACGACAGCGACACGTCCTCGACCGACAGCAGGATGTCGCTGGCGGCGGCCTCGGCCGGCGCTCTCATGTCCGATCACCGAACGCGCAAGGAAGTAGGGCGCAATTGTTTGCAACGATAGCCGCCGCGAACTCCATCTGCTCCCTCCCCCCATGCGGGGGAGGGTTGGGGAGGGGGGTGATCGCGAGTCCTGAACTTGCCGCCACCCCCCTTCCTGTCCCTCCCCCGCAGGGGGGGAGGGGACGATGTGGCACGACCTGTGGCCGTCTCATGCGGCCTTCTCCAGCGACGGTGGCACTGGGACGACATCGACATCGCGAATCTTGACGCGCGCCGAGAGCGCGCCCTTGCGGCCGTCCTCGAACGTCACCTCGGTCGAGATGTCGGCCTCGATCGAACCGTCGTAGAACGCGCTGATGAGCGGTGCATAGCGTTCAGCAACGAAGCCGCGGCGGACCTTCTGGGTGCGGGTGACTTCGCCGTCGTCGGCATCGAGTTCCTTGTGCAGGATCAGGAACCGTCGGATCTGCGCGCCCGCCATCGCCTTCTCTTCGACGAGCGCGCGGTTGACGGCTGCGACGTGCCCGGCGAGCAGGTCATACACCTTCGGATGCCCGGCGAGTTCCTGGTAGGAGCCGTAGACGATGTTGTTGCGCTCGGCCCAGTTGCCGACCGCCGTCAGGTCGATGTTGAGCATGACGCAAACGAAGTCGCGCTGGTCGCCGTACACGACCGCCTCGCGGATGTTCGGATAGAACTTCAGCTTGTTCTCGATGTATTTCGGCGCGATCAGCGTACCGTCGTTGAGCCGGCCGACGTCCTTGGCGCGGTCGATGATGCGCAAATGACCGGTGCGCGGATCGAAGAAACCGGCGTCGCCGGTCTTGATGAAGCCGTCCGGCATGGTGACCTCGGCGGTCTTGGCCTCGTCCTTGAAATAGCCGACAAACATACCTGGCGACTTGAACAGCACCTCACCGTTGTCGGCGATGCGCAGTTGCACGTTCGGCATCACCGGCCCGACCGTGTCGGAGAAAATCTGCCCGTCGGGCTGCGCGGTAAGATAGAGGAAGGCTTCGGTCTGGCCGTAGAGCTGTTTCAGGTTGAGTCCGATCGACCGGAAGAACGAGAACAGGTCGGGGCCGATCGCCTCGCCGGCCGTATAGGCGGTGCGCACACGCGCAAGCCCAAGGACATTTTTGAGCGGCCCGTAGATCAGGAATTCCCCAAGCCCATAGGCCAGCCGGCCGGTGAGCGGCACCGGTTCGCCGTTGAGAATCCTCTCGCCGTGCCGGCGCGCGACCGCCAGGAAACGGTGGAACATCCACCGCTTCACCGCACCGGCATCTTCCATCCGGATCATCACGCGGGTCAGCATCTGTTCGAATACCCGCGGCGGCGCGAAATAAAACGTCGGCCCGATCTCCTTCATGTCGGCCGTTACGGTCTCGCCACTCTCCGGACAGGCCAGACAGAACGCCGCCACCAGCGCCTGCGCGTAATTGAGGTAGTGGTCGCCCACCCAGGCGAGCGGCAGGTAAGCGAGCGCCTCGTCCCGCTCGGTCAGCTTGTCGAACGCAACGGTGTCGGATGCCGCCCTGATGCAGCCGATGGCCGTGAGCACGACGCCCTTCGACTGGCCGGTGGTTCCGGACGTGTAGAGAATGATCGACGGATCGGCCCCCTTGCCCGCGGCGATCTCATCGTCCAGCCACTTGCCGAGCGCGGCATCCCCGACGAGGGCCGCCCGGCCGTCCTTGATAACCTCCTCAATGGAGTGCAGCCGCGAATGATCGTAGTCGCGCAGCCCGCGCGGTTCATCATAGATGACACCTTCGAGCTTGGGCAGCCGCTCGGAGACGGCGAGAATCTTATCGACCTGCTCCTGGTCCTCGACTGCGGCGAAGCGCACGTCCGCGTGCGCCAGCACATAGGCCAGTTCTTCGGCAACCGCATCCGCATAGACCGGCACCGGAATGGCGCCGAGCGCCTGCGCGGCGGTGACCGACCAGTAGAGCTTGGGCCGGTTCGAGCCGACGATCGCGATGGCGTCGCCGCGCTTGAGGCCAAGCCGAGACAGCCCGGTCGCATAGGCTCGCACTTCGGACAGGACCTGGGCCCAGGTCCAGACCTGCCAGATGCCGAGATCCTTGTGCCGGTACGCTGGCCGGTCGCCGAAGCGCGCCGCATTGCGGATCAGCAACTTCGGAAACGTATCGGGCTGCGCGCTGGCCCCGTCCTCCACGGTGTCCCTCCGGTCGCCGGCCATTCGCCGGAAGCCCTGGACCGCGTGCCAATTCGCGATGAACCAGTGCCGCCGTTGGCCGACGGTCGAGCTCAATTGAAGGATGGGCAGCTGCCCGAGGTCAAGTCAGCAAATCGTGCGTGGGAATCCGCGCGTAGAATGATGAGGCCTTCGGGAATGCGAACGTTGAATTGGACCACCGGCGCGTTCGCGACAGGAATCGCGCGGACAACTACCAGCGGCCGAATCCGCGGAACAGCTGCGTCGGGTTGTTGAAGAACGATCGGACGGGATCGCGCTGCACCGAACGCGCGCGCCGCTGCGCCTCAGCGGCGGCCTTTTGCTGCGCTTCGGCCTTGAGTTGTGCCTCGCTGACTGCTGGCTGCGGCGGCTTCTGACCGGCCGTCATCGCCGCCGGCGTCACCGCCGCCGGCTCGTCCGCAACGGTCCCCCGCGGCCAGGAGAAGTCGTCGGCACGGCCCACCGTCCCCGAGATCGGTTCGCCGTTGGTGATGACACGTACCGCAACCGGGTCGATTGGCGACGGGCGCGGGGGCGTACGGCTGCCACCGAGCAGTTCCTCGCTCACCTTCGGTGGCGCAGTGAGCGGCAGGACCGGTCCTGCGGACGGCCGCTGCGGTACGCCGGGCTTTGCCGGGGCCGCTCCGGGGGTTTTCGATTCCGGGTCCATCGGAATCGGCAGGGCGACCGGGACCGCGCGGCTCAGATGCCGCTCGATCTCGCGCTCGACGTAGTGTGCGAGCTTGCGGGCGCCAAACTTGGTGAAATGCACGCCATCGCCAGTTCGCAGCCGACGAGTCTGACCCTCATAGTCGGGCCCCTGCGCCGAGTAGCGTCCCTGCTCGTCGACAAAGCCATCCCAGATGTCGACGTAGGTGATGCCGAACTTCTCTGCCCGGCTGCGATAAATTTCGTTTAGGTACGACGAATCGTTCGATGCCTTGGCGACGCTGCGCGACGGCAAGCCGACCCAAAGCACCGGCACCCCGGAGCTCTTCAGCGCCGCCATGGTAGCGTCGACGCGCTTGATGTAGGCGGCTTCCCACTTCTCGGACTGGAATTCCCATGGGCCATAGGCCGCGATCCGCGCCTGCTCGGTCGTCGGCACCGGCGGCTCGGGCGTCTCGGGGCGCTGCAATTCTGAATCGAGCGGTGGCTTGGTGTCAGGCGTGATGGTCGGCGGCGGCTTCGGCTTGGCACCCGGCGGCTGACGCACGACCACCGGCGCCTTTTCGCGGATCGACTGCCGGTCGTTGTTCCCGACCATCATGACGACGATCTGCGGCTTTTCGGCCGCAACGATCTCACGGACGGTCTGCGCCCAGTCGACATTGTCGCGGCGGGGTTCGTAGCGGATCAGACCGGAATCGGTACGATGCTTGCGGACGATGCCGATGTCGGGATTCTCCGAATAGGCGTCCTCAAGTCCGTAGGCGAGCCAGTCGGCCATCGCGTCGCCCATCACCACGATATGGCTGGTGGCCTCTTTCTTCGGCGTCGCGGCGGGCGCGCGGGAATAGTCGACGGGAGCTTCGCGGTGTTCCCGTTCGCGGTAGGGCCGGTCCCAGCCGCGATCCCAGCCGCCCCGATCCCAACTGCCCCAGCCGCCGCGCTGGCGGCCGCCCCAGGAGTCACCCCAGAATTGCGCGTTGGCGGGCAGCAACAGGACGAGGCTCGCAGCAATTGCCACGGCCGCGCCAATGCCGGCCAGCAACATGATCGTGGGTGGCCTACGTCCCGATGTCATCCGCCCAAGTCTCACTAATGGCAATTTGGCCCCGAAAGGAGCCCTCGTCCACCATCGCGTAACGATAGCTAGGCAAAAATGTCAACTTGAAGGTCGGGCGGTTGCCCGAGCCTGGGCTAGCGGTTGCGGAGCCGTTCCAGCATCGCGGCCGACGGAAACCCGTCCGGAACATGGCCGATCGAGGCCTGGAACGCGCGTAGCGCCGTCCGGGTGCGACCACCCAGTCGGCCATCAGGCGCGCCCACATTGAAGCCGCGCCGACTGAGCAACTGCTGCAGCTCATAGCGCTCGGTGCGGCTCAGGACGCGCTCGTGTCGGGGCCAGGGCTGGATGAAAGGACCGCCGCCCCGCAAACGGTCGGCAAGATGGCCGATCGCCAACGCGTAGGCCTCGGCCGGGTTGTATTTCATGATGGCGCGGAAATTTTGCAGCATCAGGAAGCCTGGGCCCTGGGCCCCTGCCGGCACCAGCAAAAAGGCCCGATCGGTGGGCCGCGGAAACTCCCTATCGCCCGCGCGCCGGATTCCGGCCTTTTCCCAATCCCGGATCGTCATCATGCGCGAGCGGTCGGCCAACAGGAAGTTGAATCCCTTAGGTACCTCTACCTCGTAGCCCCAGGTCTGGCCTTGAACCCAGCCGTCCTTCTTCAGATTGTTGGCTGTCGAGGCGATCAGGTCCGGGATCGAGTCAACGACGTTACGACGGCCGTCGCCGTCGAAGTCGACGGCGAACCGCTTGAAAGAGGTCGGCATGAACTGCGTCGGACCGAAGGCTCCGGCCCATGAGCCCTTGAGATGGGCCGGGTTAACGTCACCGCGCGCGATAATCTCCAGCGCCGCGAGGAACTCGTCCCGAAAATAGTTCTGGCGGCGGCCGATGCAGGCGAGGGTCGCGGTCGAGCGGATCACCGAACGGTCGCCGATCTGAGTGCCGTAGTTCGATTCGATCCCCCAGATCGCCGCGATGACATACCGGTCGACGCCATAGGCCTTCTCGACCTCGTCGAACGCCGCCTTGTGCCTGGCCAGGATCGCGCGGCCGTTGGCGATCCGCGCTTCACTAACCAGAAGGTCGAGATAGTCCCAGAATGATTTGGTAAACTCGGGCTGGCTATCAAGCAGATCCATGATCCGCAGGTCCGGCGTCAGGCCGGCGATTTGGGCATCGAACATGGCACGCGGCACATTGCGTCGGGCCGCAAGGGGCCACAGGCGCTCAAGACAGCCACGGAAGTTCGCCGCCGCCGAGCGGATCGCCGCCGGCGTCATGGTCGGATGGCCCGATGAGCCCGGCTCACCGCTCCATTCCGGGCCCGCCGGCGAAGCCGGCACTTCTTGCGTGGCAGTGCCCGTGGTCGTCGGCCCCTGAAACAGGGAGCGGAGGTCGAAGCCCTGTGCCTGCGCGATTTCGGCCGTGCCGGTTCCGACCAGCGCGACGGCGAGCACCCACGAAATGGCGGAACTCCTGGCCATGTCGTCTCCCTAAATTATCGGAGTACACCGCAATATGGATCATATGTGAGGTACGCCGGTCCCCGAAAGTCCCTCTATGGGGACGAAATAAGGTTGCGGGACCGTTAAATAGCGGGGTGAGCCCTTACGTCGCACCGGTGGCTCGTGTTCTGATTCCGAAGTTCGCATCATTCTGCGCCACTCGGAATCGAAGAACACAAGCGACTTGTTGAATCGGGTGCTGCTTGGTTCCTCACCTGCACACCAGGATGCCCGTCACTTGTGGGATCATGAGAGTTGTCGGATGAATGGCGCATGAAACCGATTCGCAAAGCCGTCTTTCCGGTCGCCGGCCTCGGCACCCGGTTCCTCCCGGCCACCAAGGCGATGCCGAAGGAGATGCTGCCGGTGGTCGACCGTCCACTGATCCAGCATGTCGTCGACGAGGCGCGCGAAGCCGGTATCGAGCACTTCATTTTCATCACGAGCCGCAACAAGACGGTGATCGAGGACCATTTCGACCGTCAGTTCGAGCTTGAACACACGCTGACCGAGCGCCGGCGACACGCCGATCTCGACTCGCTCGCGCGCGATCTGCCCGGGCCCGGAACCGCGAGCTTCACGCGCCAGCAACTGCCGCTCGGGCTTGGCCACGCGGTGTGGTGCGCACGCGACCTCGTCGGCCATGAGCCGTTCGCGCTGTTGCTGCCCGACGTTCTGGTGCAGCACGATCGCGGTTGCCTGGCGCAGATGATCGACGCAGCGCGCGATCTCGACGAAAACGCCAACATCATCGCGGTCGAAGAAGTGCCGCACGAGCGCGTGCACATGTATGGCGTGGTCGGAGTCGGCGAGCGCAAGGACAATCTGTTCGAGTTGACCCAGATGGTCGAGAAGCCCAAACGCGAAGAGGCGCCGTCAAACCTGATCATCACCGGCCGTTACATTCTGCAGCCCGAGATTTTCGGAATTCTTGCAGCCGAGAAGCGCGGCGCCGGCAACGAAATTCAACTCACCGACGGGATGATCGAACTCGCCAAGACGCAGCCATTCTTTGGCCTGGAGTTCGAGGGCCGCAGCTTCGATTGCGGCTCCAAGGTGGGATTTCTCACCGCCAATATCGCCTATGCGCTCGCCCGCGACGATCTCGCACCCGCAATCCGCGCCGAGATCAAGTCGCTGCTGGGCTGAGCGGTCGGGCGGCTAACGAGATCACGCGACATCCGCCGGGAGCCGCCGCCGAGATGGGCAGGCACTGGTTCGGTCGACCGGTCGTCATTGAGAGGATATTGCATGCTTCCGCCTGACTTGATCCTGCACGGAGGCAAGATCATCACGCTCGATCGCAGCTCACGCGTGGCGCAAGCCGTCGCAGTCAGAGCGGGTCACATCGCGGCGGTCGGCGATAACGCGGCGCTGTTGAAGGATGCCGCGCCCACGACCCGACTCATCGACCTCGATGGCAAATCTGTCATTCCGGGATTGTTCGACTCCCATCCGCACGCCGACCGCGAAGGCCTCAAGGCGCGCGGCGGCATTCCCATCGCAGGACTTCACTCGGTCGCCGAGATCGTCGAGGTCGTGAAGCGGGCCGCGCAGACGACACCGGCCGGCGACTGGATCGTGCTGATGCCAATGGGAGAACCGCCGCACGAATATATCAGCCGTCCCGACCAGTTGGCCGACGGCCGCTTTCCGACCCGGCACGATCTCGATGCGGTCGCGCCCGATCACGCGGTCTACATCCGCGCGGTCTGGGGCTGGTGGAGCCGCCGGCCGTTTCCGTCGGTCGCCAATTCGCTGGCGCTCAAGCGCGCCGGCGTCACCCGCGACACGGCGGCGCCGCACAATGTCGAGATCGTCAAGGACGCGCGCGGCGAGCCGACCGGCGTGTTCCTGGAACGCAATTTCGTGCCGGTGCTGGAATACACGCTGTTCCGCGACCTGCCGCGCTTCAAGTATTGCGACCGGGTCGAGAGCGTGCGGCTCGGCGCGCACACCTACGCCGCGGTCGGCACCACCTCTCTTTATGAAGGCCACGGCCTGACGCCGACGGTGATCCGCGCCTATCGCGAGAATGCCGAGCGCAATGCATTGCCGCTGCGCATGCACGCGCCGGTCAGCATGCCGAGCGCGGCGTTCGACGACAAACGGTTGATGGACTTGTTCTACCACTATGCAGGCCCGGCCGGCGGACGCGGCCGCGGCGACGACATCCTGCGGGTCGAAGGCATCAATCTCGGCGGCCATGCCGACGCCACCGTCGCCGACATCATCGCGGCTGGCTATCCGTACGATCAGTGGGCCGGGCATTTCTACCAGGCGATGACGCCGGAGCGGTTCGTCAAGCTCGGTATCGAAGCCGCACGGCTCGACCTGCGGGTGAACTGCGTGATCAGCCGCGACGTCGAATACGGCCTGAGCGCGTTCGAGGCGATCGACAAGGAGGTGCCGATCCGCGACCGGCGCTGGGTGATGGTTCATGTCAACCAGGCGACGGACGACCAAATCCGCCGCATGAAGGCGCTCGGCGTCATCGCAACGGTGGTGCCGGGCTTCCTCTGGATGGCGGGCGACCGTTACGGCCTCGACAAGCTCGGCAGCGACGGCATCCCGATCCGGCGCCTGCTGGACGGCGGCGTGCCAGTCTCGCTGTCGACCGACGGCGTGCCTTACTCGATGCTGTGGGCCGCCTGGGAGGCGATTGCGCGTTGGGACGAGGACGGCCAACGCCGGCTTGGCGAAAGCCATCTGAGCCGCGAGGACGCGCTGCGCATGGCGGCGCAGAGCGGACATCTCCTGACCTGGAACGAGGACCGGTTCGGCTCGCTCGAACCCGGCAAGGTCGCCGACATGGCGGTGCTGGCCGAAGACCCGCTGACCTGCGACCTCGACCGCCTCAAGGACATCCGCATCGAGCGAACGTTCCTCGGCGGCCAGCAGGTGTTCGGACCGGCCTGAGCCGCTGCGGTACGCCGGGCCGTATGACGCGCGACGCTCCGGCGTGTTGATCCGGGATTGGCCGCCACTTACAGTTCCGGCTTCTCGAAAACCATTGCGAGCTCGTCACGTGCCGCGTGTTTCGATCATCACGGCGACCTACAATCGAAGTGAGGTTCTGCAGTTCGCCATCGAATCCGTGCTCAATCAAACATATTCCGACTACGAACTGCTCATCGTCGGCGATGCCTGCACCGACGACACCGCCGCGGTTGTCGCCTCGTTCGGCGATCCGCGCATCCGCTTCACCAACCTGCCGAACAATTTCGGCGAGCAATCGGGTCCGAACAACGCCGGCTTTCAGAGCGCGGCTGGCGAGCTGATCGCCTATCTGAACCACGACGATCTCTGGCTGCCGGATCACCTCGCGTCGCTCGTGGGGTTTATCGACGCGCAGCAATGCGACATCGTCTATGCGCTGCCGGTCAGCATCGACCGTCATGGTCTCGCGTTCTGCGGCATCACCAACGCGGAGTTTCGCTACGACCCCTCGCACTTCGTGCCGGCCTCGTTGTGGCTGCTGCGGCGAACGGTCGTCGCGGAACTCGGCGGCTGGCGCAACTCGCGAGAAACGGACGCCCGCAATCCCTCGCAGGATTTCCTGTTCCGGGCCTGGAAGCATGGCAAGGACATCCGCTGCCATCCCCGCATCACCGCTCTCATCCTGGCGTCGGGCGGCCGCCCCGGCGCCTATGTCTCACGCGAAGACCAACAGCATCGCGAGCTTGCCGCACGACTACAGGAGCCCGGCTTTCGCGAAGACCTGGCCATCGCGGCCGCTGTCACGTCGGCGCGGGAGCTGGGTCGCCTGCGGTCGCTCCGCTGGGGCACCCTTCCGGCCACGGTATTCGACCGCGTGGTCGTCAATCTGGCCGGGCATCCCGACTCCGTGCGCAACCGGTTGATGCGGCGGCGCCGGGGCTGGTGGATCGATTATCTGCGGGAGTTGCGCGGCCTCGCACCGCTCGATGACCGGAAGAATTCGAAATGAACATGTGGCGTACCGCAGGAACGAAGGGCGCCCCCACACCGGCGCCCGCATGGCGGATCGTCCCCAGTTCCGACATCGCCGGCGCGGTGTCGTACGAACTGCCGTCACTCGCGCTCGAGAACGGCCGCTTGAGCGAACTGGTGCGGCCCGAATGGGGGGACTCCCGGGTCGCGCACATATTCTACCGCACCTACGATCCCGGCACGGTCAGTGCCTGGCACGCGCACGCCCTCGGCACCGACCGACTGTGCTGTCTGACGGGCGATATTCTGCTCGTCCTCTACGACGGCCGGACCGGTTCTCCGACCCGTGGGGGCGTGGCCGAGTACCGGATCGGCGTGCAGTCCCCGTGGCTCGTGATCGTGCCCCCGGGCGTCTGGCATGGCTTCCAGAATGACGGCACCCAGCCCGCCATGCTCCTGAACATGTCGAGCGTCGCCTACGATCACGCCGATCCGGACCACTGGACGTGGCCGGTGGACTGTCCGGAGGTGCCCTACCGGTTCAAACGGCCCGCCTGATAGACACGCATGCCTTGCATTACCGCTGCCAGCGCAGACCGAACTGGTAGACGTTGGCCGAATAGTCCTGGCCCGGGGCGTTGGAGTCGCGCCACTCGTTGCGGTATTCGGCGCGCACCCACCAGTTGCGCGTCAGCATGTAGGTGAGCTGCGCGGCGGCGACGTAGCGCAGGTCGAGGCGCGGCGAGCCGATGTAGTCGTCCATGCCGCGGCTGAAGCGCAACGTGCCGATCAACCAGCGGCGGAACGCGTGATCGATCTGAGCGGTGTATTCGCGCGTCAGCACCCCCGACACGCCGGTGAGCCTCGATTCGCCGACCGACGTTACCGCCGTGAAGCGCGCGGTGGTCAACGCGTTCAACGTCCAGATCAGCGAGACGTCGACCAGATAGGCGCCGAAGCTCGGCAACACCGCGGTGTCGTAACGCCGCCGTTGATAACCGACGGAGGCCTCGCCCGTCAGCGTGCCGAGCAGCAGGAAACTCGAACCGATCTTGCCGCTGACGCCCTGCGAATTGCGGTGGTCGCCGCCGGCGTCGAGGTAGCGGTCGTATACCCGGGTGTCGGCATTGAATTCGGTGAACGGGATCACGCCTGGCGACAGCTCGAAATTGATGCGTCCGGTGGTAAAAAATCGGTTGAAGTTGCGGTCGGCGTTGCTCGCCGTCTGCCCGTCCTCGAAATGCGAGTCGGTGTAGGTGGTGCGGTCGCCGCCAATCCGGCCGATGAATTCGAAACGGTTGATGCGCTGGCCGAAGCCGACGGTGCCGCCAACCTGGTGATAGATCGGCAGCCACTTCAGGTCGGCCTGGATGTTCGGGCTGCCGGGCGAGTCTGTGCCCATGTAGTAGCGGCCTTCGACGTCGATACGGGCGAGGCCGGTGATGTCGTAGCGGCCATTGACCTTGGTGTCGACCAGGGGCCGATCCATCCTGCCGAAGGTGTCGTAGTCCCAATAGGAGCCGCGCAGCGTCGCGGTCAGTTCGTGACGCGACCAGAGCGAATTGACCTGGAGCTGCGGCGCCACCAGCGTGAACCAGGAGCCGTGGGTGCGCAGCGTGCGCGGCGGGTTGGTATCGTAGCCGCGCGTGATCTCGACCGCCGGGCGGAACAGGAAACTCCCGTAGGTCGTGCCAACCGCCTCGAACGGGTTGAGCTCGTACGGTAAAATCCGGCGCAGCGGCACGGCCGGCGCCGGCGGCATCACGTACTGGCCCGCCGTACCGGGTGGGACCTGTGGCGGCAGTACCGGACGGCGGACTGGGCCCAGCGTCGTCAACGCCTCCGGCAAGGCGGGAGTCGACGCCGGCTGCTCGATCGGCCGAATTTCGATCGGCCGCCGTAAGCTCCGTCGGGGCGTCGACGAGGTTTCCCCTCGCGTGACCACACTCACCGGAACCCTGACGCCGCGGACGATCTGCCAGCCTCGCTGCACGCGCGGCGCGCCGCTTGAACTGAATCCGGTTGTGCCGGCGCCTGTCGACGGCTTGGAGGGATAGGGGGCGGTGCGGTTGAAGCGGGTGGTCTCGCCCGTCGTGGGGGCATTGCGGGAACGATCAAAGCGCGGTGGATTGCGCGGATCGCCGTCCAATATCGGCCGCAGGAGATCGGCGTTCGTGCTGCTCTGCGCCCGCGCAATACTTGGCCCAAGCGCAAGCGCGGCGAGTAGCGCAGCAGCGCCGAGCGCAACAGCGGGCATAAGGCGGCGACGGCGCAACAACTGGTGTTCCCCACATCCCGGCGAGGCATTGCAGCGGCAACGCCACGCACCGGGAAACTCTCTTTGAGATCAGAATCTTGAACCGATGTTCCCGTTGTCCTCAGCCCCCTGACAGCGGATGGCCATCGGCCGCGGCCTTTGGTTAACGAAAGTAGAACGGGTATGGTTAACGAGCCGTTGATCCCGGCACACTCCAGCGCTCCCCCGCCCGCGGTTTCGTGCTATCTGTGTCGACCTAACGGGCGCGATCCCCTCGCATGGCTAAATCCAAACCCCTGACCCCCGAAAAAACGACCGGCGCGCACGGAAAGAGCCTCGTCGCCTGCGCGGTGCGCACGCTCGAAGCGGAAGCCGGCGGCATCGCCGCGCTGATCGAGGCGATCGGCAACGGCCTGGGACCGGCATTTGTCGCCGCGGTTGACCTGATCCGCGACGCCCGCGGACGGGTGATCGTCACCGGAATGGGGAAATCAGGACATGTCGGCCGCAAGATTGCGGCGACGATGGCGTCGACCGGCACCCCCGCGCACTTCGTACATCCGGGCGAGGCGAGCCACGGCGACCTCGGCATGATCACCGACGACGATGTGATCATGGCGCTGTCCTGGTCGGGCGAAACCGCCGAGCTCAAGCACCTGATCGACTATTCGCGACGATTCGGAATCGGGTTAATCGCTGTCACGGCGGCGGCCGATAGCACCCTCGGCCGCGCAGCGGACGTCACCCTTGCGCTGCCGCAAGCGCGCGAGGCCTGCCCGCACAATCTCGCACCGACGACCTCGACGCTGATGCAGGCGGCGCTGGGCGATGCGCTCGCGGTCGCGCTCTTGGAAAGCCGCGGCTTCACGGCGGTCGACTTCGGCAAGTTTCACCCTGGCGGGCGGCTTGGCGCGATGCTGAAGTTCGTCAGCGACCTCATGCATCGCGGCAGCGCAATCCCGCTGGTGACGCTCGGCACCCGAATGTCGGACGCTGTGGTCGAGATGTCGACAAAAGGCTTCGGCTGCGTCGGCGTCACCGACACGGATGGCCGCCTTGTCGGCATCATCACCGACGGCGACCTGCGGCGGCACATGCGCTCCGACCTGCTCGATGCCCGGGTCGAAGCGGTCATGACCCGTTCGCCGAAGACTGTGCGGCCCGATCAGCTCGCCAGCGAAGCGCTGGAAACCCTTAACAGCTCGAAGATCACCGCGCTGATGGTCGCGGATGCCGGCAAGCCCGTCGGCATCGTCAACGTGCACGACCTTCTGCGCGCCGGCGTGGCATAGCTGCGTACCTTTCCGACTGTGGCACGAACGACACACTCGCCGCCATTCTAAAAATTCAGCGCGTTTTTTGATTGGCTGGGCGCCCGATATCGGCGAGGTTGCGCCTGCCTATCATGGGCGTTTCCTCCTTGACTTGGCCCCGATTCGTTCGGGGCTTTTTTTTGTCCGGAAGCCGCGCGCGGCGTCTGCAAGGCTGCGAATTACGCAGCTTCCACCGCCAGATTTGCGCCGTCGGCGCTCGCAATCTTGACCCGGCTGCCGGCCGGGCAGTCGGGCCCGGTGACACGCCAGACGGTATCGTCGATGCGGATGGTGCCGACGCCGTTGACGATCGGCTTGTCGAGCGTGAACTCGCGGCCGACATATCCGTCGGCGCGGCGGTTGAGGAATGGGCTCTGGCTCGGCGGCTCCACCCGGCGCGCATACCGTCGCCAGACCGGGATCAGTGCGACCGCGAACACCGCAAATGCGATGATCTGGGTCGGCCAGGACCAGTCGACACCGAACGAAATCACTCCGACCAGGATGGCCGATAGCCCGAGCCACAGCATGAATGCGCCGGGGGCGAACATTTCAAGTAGTAGCAGCACCGCGGCCAGGATGAACCAGTTCCAGGTGCCGAGCGATACGATCCACGACCACATGGCGGGCTCTCCTTATGCCGCACCGGTCGGCGGGACGGTCGGCCGGCGCAGCGTCACGGCCGGCGTGCCGGCGGGTCCGCCCTGGTCGCCGAACGTCGCCTTGACGATCTCGCCGATGCCGGCGAGCGAGCCGAGCACGCTGGTCGCCTCGAATGGCAGGATCAGGATCTTCTGGTTCGGCGAAGACGCGAACTGGCCGAACGCGGTGAGGTACTTGTCGGCGATGAAGTAGTTGATCGCCGCAATGTTGCCCTGCGCCACCGCCTCGCTCACCATCTCGGTAGCCTTGGCTTCCGCCTGGGCGGACCGCTCCCGCGCCTCGGCGTCGCGGAACGCGGCCTCGCGACGACCCTCGGCCTCGAGAATCTGCGACTGCTTGTCACCTTCCGCCTTCAGAATGGCGGACTGGCGCTGGCCCTCGGCCATCAGAATCTCTGCCCGCTTCTCGCGCTCCGCCTTCATCTGGCGCGCCATGGCGGCGACGAGATCGGCGGGGGGCACAATGTCCTTGATCTCGATGCGATTGACCTTGACGCCCCAGGGCGAGACCGCCGCGTCGACCACCCGCAACAGCCGCTCGTTGATCTCGTCGCGATGCGACAGCATCTGGTCGAGGTCCATGCCGCCCACCACGGAACGGATGTTGGTCATGGTGAGTGCGATGATCGCCTGGTGCAGATCGGCCACCTCGTAGCTCGCCTTGGCGGCGTCGAACACTTGGAAGAACGCGATGCCGTCGACCGTGACGCTGGCGTTGTCCTTGGAGATCACGTCCTGCTGCGGGATGTCGATCACCTGCTCCATGATGTTGACCTTGCGGCCAATGCGGTCGATGAACGGGATAATCGGATTGAGCCCGGACTGAAGCGTCCTGGTGTATTTGCCGAACCGCTCGACCGTCCAGTGGTAGCCCTGCGGCACGGTCTTGATGCCGGCGAACAGCGCCAGCACCACGAGCGCCAGGAAGACGATCGCGAAGACGTCAAAACCGAAAATCATGGAGTTGCCCTCTGGTGTGGCGGTTCAGTTGTACCGCTCCGGTCGACATGTGGCGAAGGCGTAAGGCGCTTGCAAGTCGGAGAAAATCGTCGCTGCGCCGCACGCAACGTCTTGAACCGCCACACCCGGATGATTAGCGGACGGGATCTCAGATCCAGCCCTTGAGCTCACGCAGCGCCATCTGCCAGATCACCAGCATCCCCGGCGCGCTGTCGTTGAGGCAGGGGATGGCGGCGAAGTTCTCGCCGCCGTTCTTCTTGAAGATGTCGGCGTTCTCGACCGCGATCTCTTCGAGCGTCTCGAGGCAGTCGGCCGAAAAGCCCGGCGTGATCACGGCGAGATTTTTCACCCCGCTCTTGGCGAGCTTCTTGACTGTCTTGTCGGTCGCCGGTTCGAGCCACTTGCCGCCGCCGAAGCGCGATTGGAATGAGGTCATCAGCTTCTTGTCGTCGTATTTCAGCAGGTCGCGGAGCAGCCGCATGGTGTCGAGACATTGCTGGTGGTACGGGTCGCCCTTGTCGACGAACTCCTTCGGCACGCCATGAAACGAGGCCAGCACGACCTCGGGCTTGAACGGCAGGCGCGACAGCTCGACCCGGGTCGAGGAGGCCAGCGACTCGATATAGACCTTGTCGTTGAAGTATGGCGGCGCGATGCGCACCGCCGGCTGGCGGCGCAAAGTCATCAGGACGCGGAAGACCTCGTCGGAAACCGTCGCGGTCGTCGCAGCGCAATATTGCGGATAAAGCGGCATGACCAGAAGCCGCTCGCAGCCTTGCGACATCAGGAGATCGATCCGCGACGCGATCGAGGGATTGCCATAACGCATCGCCCAGTCGACCACGATGTGGCGTCCCAGCGGCTCGAGCGTGCTCGCCAGCTTTGCCGACTGCGAACGCGTGATGGTCTTGAGCGGCGACTCGTCCTCTTCCACGTTCCAGATCTTGCGGTAGTCGCGGGCCTTTCGCCACGGCCGAATCGGCAGGATGAGGGTATTGAGCACGATGTCCCAGAGCGGACCCTGGTTCTCGATCACGCGCGGATCGGTCAGGAACTCGCGCAGATAGCGGCGCACGCCGGCGGCATCCGCCGTGTCCGGCGTGCCGAGGTTGACGAGCAAAACGCCGATCTTGGCCGACGCCGCCGGCGCGCTGCCGGCGGGAAAAGCCGTGACGGATTGTGTTTGGATGGGTGAAACTTCGTTCATTGCTTGGTCTTCCAGGGCGGATCCAGCTAGCCGATAGCCGCCGGCCATGCCAGCGTGCTATGGCACCTCGAACCTCATTCTATCTCCCGCCGCCCATGTCCGCCACACGCCGCCAAGCCGTCGCGCTGCTCGCCGCTTTTGCCACAATCGGGCCGGGGGCGCCTGGCCGCGCCGAGACGAGGCGCATCGCCATCGTCCTGACCAACGATATCTACCTGATGGGCGACGAGCCAGGACCCGACGGTCAGCGCCGCGGCGGCTTTCCACGGCTCGCCGCGGTGGTTAAGGCGGAGCGCGCCAAGGGCGGTCACGTGCTGTTCGCCCACGGCGGCGACACTCTGTCGCCCTCGCTGATGTCCGGAATCGACCACGGCGCCCACATCATCAGGCTCACCAATATGATCCGGCCAGACATTTTCGTCCCCGGCAATCATGAGTTCGACTTCGGCAAGGACACGTTCCTGCAGCGCATGTCGGAAGCCAATTTCCCGCTCTACGCCGCCAACCTGCGTGGGGCGGACGGCAAGCCACTGCCGAAGTTCAAGGATCGGGAGATCCTGACCATCGACGGCGTGCGGATCGGGCTGACCGGCGCAGCGTTCGACCAGTCCGCCACGGTCTCGTCGCCTGGCGACCTGCGCTTTGCGCAGACGCTCGCAACCATGAAGGCGCAGGCCGAGGCGCTGCGGAAGGAGGGCGCGGACTTTGTCGTCGGGGTGGCCCACGTCACCCGCACCGAAGGCTATGCGGTGCTCGACACCGGCCTGTTCGACCTGCTTCTGACGGGGCACACCCACGACCTGTTCATCAACTACAACGGCCGTTGCGCGATGGTGGAGTCGAACCATGACGCCCATTATGTCACGGTCATCGACCTCAGGCTGGAGGTGAAGACCGAGGGCAGCAAGCGCGTCGTGGCCTGGTGGCCGGAGTTCCGCGTGATCGACACCGCCACCGTCGCGCCTGACCCCGAAGTTGCCGCGGTCGTCGCCGGCTACGAGGCGCAGCTCAGCCTGGCGCTCGACAAGCCGATCGGCACCACCGCTGTGGAACTCGACAGCCGTACCATGACGGTGCGCACGCGCGAGGCCGCGATCGGCGCATTGATCGCCGATGCGATGCGGGCCTCGACTCATGCGCAGGCGGCAGTGACGAACGGCGGTGGCATTCGCGGCGGCCGCATCTACGCGCCCGGCACCGCCATCACTCGACGCGACATTGTCGCCGAACTGCCGTTCGACAACCGCGTGGTGGCGATCGACATCAGCGGCGCAACGTTGCGGCTGGCGATCGAAAACGGACTGTCGCAGTTGCCCAAGCCGGCGGGACGCTTTCCCCAGGTTTCGGGGCTGGCGATCGAAGCCGACCCCAGCCGCCCGCCGGGCAGCCGGGTGCTGTCCATGAAGGTCGACGGCGAACCGCTCAACGAGACGCGCATCTACCGGATCGCCACCAACGATTACATGCTGCGTGGCGGCGACGACTACACCATGTTCATCGATGCGCCGGAGGTGCTGGACGCGGCCGACGCGCCGCTGCTCTCGACCGACGTGATAGAGTACATCGAGCAGATCGGGACCATCCGCACGGAGGTCGGTGACCGCCTCGTGCTGAAGTGAATGCTCGACGCCTCCACGGCGCAGCCGCGTAGGGCGCAATAAGCGGAGCGCACCGGGCCCTACGATCCGCCATTTCCGACGAGCGCCAGATATTCCCAGACCACGGTGGCGGCGGCGAGCGCGGTGATCTCGGCCGTATCGTAGGCGGGCGCGACCTCGACGACGTCCATGCCGGCAAATTGCAGCGTATCGAGTCCGCGCAGCACCGCCTGAACCTGCCAGCTCGCGAGCCCGCCGATCTCCGGCGTGCCGGTACCGGGCGCGAAAGCGGGATCGAGGCAGTCGATATCGAAGGAAAGATAGGCAGCAGCGTCACCGACAGTCGAAGCGACGCGTTCGCGCACGGCCCTCGGCCCGGTTTCATGGACGTCCTGTGCGGTGACCACGGTGACGCCGCGGCTGAGCGTCCAGTCGTAGACATCCCTCTGCACCGGCGAGCGGATGCCTATCTGCACGGTGCGCTGCGGATCGACGAGGCCTTCCTCGATGGCGTGGAAGAACACCGAGCCGTGCGCGTAACGCTGTCCGAAATTGTCGGGCCAAGTGTCGACATGCGCGTCGAAATGGACGAGCGCAAGCGGCGCACCCCGCTTGCGAGCGAGCGCGCGCAGCAGCGGCAGCGAAATCGAATGATCGCCGCCGAGCACAATGAGGTGCTCATGCTGGGCCGCTTGCGCTTCAATCAGCCTCAGACTTTCGCCGATGTCGCCGAGCGCGATCGCGAAGTCGCCGACATCGGCGACCGGAAGCGCCGCGGGATCAATCCACCAGTGCGGATGATCGCCGTCGACAAGCATGCGGCTGGCCTGCCGGATCGCCACCGGACCGAAGCGCGCGCCGCTGCGGTTGGTGGTGCCGATGTCGAACGGGATGCCGGCGATATGGAACGCGGCCTCGCGGGACGACCGCGACAGGCCGAGGAAGGTCGACGGCGTCGCAAAGGTCGGCGTGGCCGCCATCACGTCCGCTCCGCGAAGCGAAACACCGCGGCCGCGACTGCGCAGGTCCAACGCCCCGATGGATCACCGACTGCCGCGGCGGTCATGGAGGTGCTGCCGAAGATCAGATTGCTGGTCTGATAGACCTTCTTACGCTCGTCCCAGGCGGCGTCGGGATCGAACTCGATGCCGAGCGTCGAGGCCAGCATGCTGGCGGCAAGATCCTCGGCGTAGTCGCCGCTCTGCTCCGCGGTCATGCCGTAGCCATGATGCTCGGAGATATAGCCGTACATCTTGGCGTCGGTCGGCCGCGCCAGCCCGATGCTGGAATGGATACGTCGGCCGGGTTCGTCGGTTTCGGTGCGCGCCATCACACAGAACGTGATCTCGCCGGGACGCAGCGTCGCCACGCCGGCCTCGCGGGTCAGTTCGACGCATTCGGGCGGCAGGATCGACGACACGCTGACAAGATTCTGCTGCTCGATGTCCGCGTCCCGCAGCGCCAGCTCGAAGGCGGTGAGGCGGTGGCGATGCACGCCGACGCCGCGCGTAAGAAAGTAGCTGGTCGGAACCGGGAACATGCTGACATCCTTAATCGTGTGGGAGCCCGCAGGTTCCCGAGCCTGTACGCGTGGTCAACTTATCGCGGCATCCACAGCGGATTACGACAACGAAGGAAAAATATTTCCCGGCGAAAGCTGGTCTACCCGACAGGGCGCCCGTCAGCGATGACCTTGCCGTCGTTCGGCAGACTTGCGGGCGCGACCAGTTCGACGCCGCCGCGCAGCTTGGTGACCGCCTGCAGCGTCTCGGCTACCGCGGCATCGAGCCCGGGCAAAGGCGATGCGCATTCCGCCTTGAGCGTCATCACGTCCTGCTCGTCCGCGCGTGTCACGACAAGGCGCAGCCGGCCAATCTCGGGATGCCGCCTGCCGACCTCCGCGACTTGGGAGGGATGCACGAACATCCCCTTGATCTTGGTAGTCTGGTCGGCGCGGCCCATCCAGCCGGCGATCCGCACGTTGGTGCGCCCGCACGGCGAGTGCCCTGCCATCAGCATCGAGAGGTCGCCGGTGGCGAGGCGGATCATCGGATAGTGTGGGTTGAACGACGAGACGACGACTTCGCCGACCTCGCCCGCGGCCAGCGGGTCGCCGGTGCCGGGCCGCACGATCTCCAGCAGCACGCTCTCGTTGACGATCATTCCGTCGCGCGCCTCGCTTTCGTAGGCGATCACGCCAAGCTCGGCGGTGGCGTAGCACTGCAGCACCGCGACGCCACGCCCGGCGAGTTCGTCGCGCAGCGACCGCGGCAGCGCCGCCCCCGACACGAGCCCGCGCCGCAGCGATACGACGTCCTTACCGGTCTTGGCGGCAGCATCGAGCAGAATCTTGAGAAAATCGGGGGTGCCGAGATAGCCGCTCGGCTTAAGATGCGCGATAGCCTCAAGCTGCTGCTCGGTGTTGCCGGTGCCGGCCGGGATCACCGCACAACCGAGCGCGTGCGCCCCCGACTCCATGATGAAGCCGCCGGGCGTCAGGTGGTAGGCGAAGGCGTTGTGGACGATGTCGCCTGCGCGCATCCCGGCGGCGAACAGCGCCCGCGCGGCCCCCCAGTAATCCTGGCCGCTGCCTTCCAGCTCGAAGACCGGGCCGGGCGACATCAGCAGGCGGCGCGCCCTGCCGGGCGCCGTTACGTTCAGCCCGCCGAACGGCGGCTGCGCCTTCTGCCGCGCCGCAAATTCGGATTTGCGCATCACCGGCAGCTTGGCCAGCGCCGCGCGCGAGGTGATGGCGTTCGGCTCGACACCGGCGAGATGCTGCGCCCAGCCCGGCGCACCCAACGCGAGCGCGATGATGTCGGGCAGCCGGCCGCACAGCTCGTGCTCCCGTTCGTCGGGATCGCGGGTTTCGAGACGGTCGTAGTGCGGCTGCGCCATTGCGATGCTTCGCGTCAGGCCAGCCAGCGCTTGCGGCGGCGATAGTGCTTGCCTTCGCGGAAGGATTTGCGCCGGCCCTCGGCGATACCGAGGTAGAATTCCTTGACGTCCTCGTTTTCGCTCAGCGCCTTGGCCTCGCCGTCGAGCACGACGCGACCGTTTTCGAGCACGTAACCGTAGCGCGCATATTTGAGGGCGATGTTAGTGTTCTGCTCGGCCAGCAGGAACGATACCCCCTCCTTGACGTTGAGGTTGCCGACGACCTCGAAAATCTCCTCCACGAGTTGGGGAGCGAGGCCCATGGAGGGCTCGTCGAGCAGGATCATCTTCGGCCGTGACATCAGCGCGCGGCCGATCGCGCACATCTGCTGTTCACCGCCGGAGATGTAGCCCGCGGTCGAGCCGAGCCGCTCCTTAAGCCGCGGAAAATACGCGTAGACCAAGTCAAGATCGCGCCGGATCGCGGCGTTGCCGTCGCGGCGCGTATAGCCGCCGGTCAGCAGGTTCTCCTCAACCGTCAAATGGGCGAAGCAGTGGCGCCCTTCCATCACCTGGATGCACCCGCGGCGCACCAGGTCGTTGGGGGTGAGCGCATGGACCGCCGTGCCGTCGAACACGATCGAGCCCTTGGTGACTTCGCCACGCTCGGCTGACAGCAGGTTCGATATCGCCTTGAGCGTCGTCGACTTGCCGGCGCCATTCGCGCCCAGGAGCGCCACGATCTGCCCTCTCGGCACGGCGAGCGACACGCCCTTCAGCACCAGAATGACGTGGTTGTAGACCACCTCGATGTTGTTCACCGACAGGATCGGAGGCGGCGTGGCGGGGGCTACGGCGGGGCCGCCGATCGCCGATGGAGGCGGCGTGACCGCCGCCTCTCCCGCGTTGCGCTCCGCCGCGCCCGACATCAGTTGGTCGCCAGACAGCCCGGCGTGATCTTCTTCTCGGCCGCATACTTGGCAGCCGCTTCCTTGACCATCGGCTCGATCACCTTGTCGTCGCTGGTGTACCAGTCGGACGTGATCTTCCAGGTCTTGCCGTCCCAAGTCTGGATGCGAGCGTCCCGCGAGCCTTCATGATCGTTGCACGAGACCTTGATCGGCTTGAGCTCGCCCTCGAAGCCGAGTTCTTTCAAGCGCTCGGCGGTCAGGTTGAGATTCTCGAGTCCCCAGCGGACCTGTTCGCCGGTCAGGGGCTTGTTGCCGAACCGCGCCTGCGCGGTCCGAATCGCCTCGACGCCGAGCATGGCGTCGATCAAACCCCGGTTGTAGAGGATCTCGCCGGTGTCTTCCCACTTCGCGGTGCCTTGGTTCTTGTCATAGAGATGCTTCTTGAGGTCGTCATGCACCTTGAAGCGGCCGGCACCGTGCTGCAGCGTGACCGAGTTGTAGCCCTTGGCGGCGTCCTCGGCGGGACGCGTGTCCTGCTCGGCGCCGGACCACCACACGCCATACATCTTGTCGCGCGCATAGCCGACCGCTGCCGCCTCTTTGATGGCGGTCGAGTTCATAACGCCCCAGCCCCACAACAGCGTGTAGTCGGGCCGGTTCTGCCGGATCTGCAGCCACGTCGATTTCTGCTCGACGCCCGGATGGGTCACCGGCAGCAGCAGCGTCGTGAAGCCATGCATCTGCGCGCGCTTCTGCACGAGCGCGATCGGTTCCTTGCCGAACGGCGAGTCGTGGTAGACCAGCGCAATCTTCTTGCCCTTGAGCTTGTCGAAGCCGCCCTCCTTCTTGGCGATGTGCTGCAGAATGATGTCGGCCGCCGTCCAATAGGTGCCGAGCAGCGGGAAGTTCCACTGGAACACCGAGCCGTCGCGCGACTCCGAGCGGCCGTAGCCCATCGAGATGATCGGAATCTTGTCCGTCGTGGTCTTCTCGGTGATCGCAAATGTCACACCGGTCGAGAGTGGGATGACATAGGCGGCGCCGGTCGGGCCCTTGGCCTTGAGGCGCTCGTAGCATTCGACGCCGCGGTCGGTGGCGTAGCCGAACTCGCATTCCTCATAGACGATCTTGACGCCGTTGATCCCACCATCGCGCTCGTTGACCAGCCGGTAGTAGTCGGCGACGCCATTGGCGAACGGCACGCCGTTCGGCGCATAGGGGCCGGTGCGATAGACGAGGTGCGGGATGAACTGCTCGTTCTGCGCCAATGCCGGCGCGGCGGCCAACGTGCTGCCGACGGCAGCAGCAAGAACGAGCCCAACATGCCTTGCGAACATCGATTTCCTCCATCAAGCCGGCCTGGCCCATGGCGGACCGGCGGCCATTGTTTCTTGCGGGCGATGGCCCACGCTGACGGCGATAGTGCCCTTGAAGCGCCCGATGCTCAATATGGGAACGGCCAGAGCCGGAGCTTTTCCTTCGCGATGCCCCACAGCCGCGCAAGGCCATGTGGTTCAACGATCAGGAAAAAAACGATCATGGCGCCGAACACCATGAATTCGATGTGCGAAATCATCGCAGTCGACATCGGGATGCCGAGCCAGTGTGGGAGCTGGTTGAGAAAGATCGGCGTCAGCACGATGAAGGCGGCGCCCAGGAACGATCCGAGGATGGTCCCAAGCCCGCCGATGATGATCATGAACAGAACCTGAAATGACCGGTTGACGTCAAAGGCGAGCGGCTCCCATGACCCGAGTCGGAAGAAGCCCCACAGCGCGCCCGCGATCCCGATATAGAACGACGACATCGCAAAGGCCGTCAGCTTGGCATGCAGCGGCCGGATACCGATGATCTCGGCCGCGATATCCATGTCGCGGATCGCCATCCACATGCGGCCGAGCCGCCCACGCACCAGGTTCTTCGCCGCCAGCGCAAGGACCACGACGATCGCCAATACAAAAAGATATCTCTTCATCGGCGTGTCGATCGGAAAGCCGAACAGCTCGATCTTGCCGACCGCAACCGAGCCCGAGGACGCATAGTTGGTGAACCATTTGACGCGCGCGAACGCCCACTCGAGAAAGAACTGCGCGGCGAGCGTCGCGACCGCGAGATAAAATCCTTTGATGCGCAAGGACGGCAGACCGAACAGCAGGCCGACCAGCATCGCCATCAGGCCGGCAAACAGGAAGACCAGGATGATGTTCGTCTCGGGGAGCCGCAGCGCCAGGTTGTAGGCCGCGTAGGCCCCGACCGCCATGAAGCCCCCGGTCCCGAGCGACACGAGGCCGCAATAGCCGGTCAGGATGTTGAGGCCGATCGCCGCGACCGACAGGATCATCACCGGGATCAGCACCTCGGTGTAGAGATACTGGCCGGCGAACAGCGGAACACCCACGAACCCGAACACGATCAGGCCGATGACAAACCAACGGTCCTGCGCGATCGGAAAGATTGCCTGATCGGCCGCATACGACGTCTTGAACTGGCCGACCTCGCGATAGAACACGTCACACCCGCTCGATGATGCGCTCGCCGAACAGTCCCTGCGGCCGAACGAGCAGGAACAGCAGAGCGAGCACATAGGCGAACCAGTTCTCGATGCCGCCGCCGGCCAGATCGAACCATTGGATCAGGACCGGGCTCATAAATACCTCGGCAAGCTTCTCGCCGGCGCCGATGATCAACCCGCCGACGATCGCGCCCGGAATGGACGTGAAGCCGCCGAGAATGAGCACCGGCAGCGCCTTGAGCGCGACCACAGAGAGCGAAAACTGCACCCCGAGCTTGGCGCCCCACATCATGCCGGCGACCAGCGCCACGATGCCGGCAACCGCCCACACCATCAGCCAGATCCGGCCGAGCGGGATACCGACCGACTGCGCCGCCTGATGGTCGTCGGCGACCGCGCGCAACGCCCGGCCGACCCGCGTGACCTGGAAGAACACCGCGAGCACCGCCACCATCGCCGCACAGATGATCGCGGCGATCAGCTCCGACGGATCGATCAGCAGCCCGCCCGGAAACACCGATTCGAGAATGAAAATCGGATCTTTCGGCAGGCCGAGATTGATCTTGTAGACGTCGCTTCCCCAAATGGTCTGTCCAAAGCCCTCGAGGAAGTATGCGATGCCCAGCGTCGCCATGAACAGGATGATGCCGTCCTGATTGACCAGGTGCCGCAGCACCAGAAATTCGATCGCGTAAGCGAGCGCGATCATGATAAGCACCGATAGTGCCAGCGCGACGACGAACGGCATCACCTCCGACAGCCGCGCGAACGACAGCGCGGCGAACAGTACCATCGCGCCTTGGGCGAAGTTGAATACGCCGGAGGCCTTGAAGATCAGCACGAAGCCGAGCGCCACGAGCGAATAGAGCACGCCGGTCAGCAATCCGCCGATCAGCGTTTCGAGGACGGGCCCCAGCATTGCACCCTCAAGGTCGGCTCATTCCTCGGACGATGGCTGCGCAAACGTCATTTATTGAGCTTCACGCCCGATATCTTCACCAGTTCTTCGCCGCGGACGCGGTCCGCCGCCAGGAACTTGCGGAATTCCTCCGGCGTGTTGCCGACTGGATCGTAGCCGCCGGGCTTGAGGAAGCGGTCGAAGAATGCCGGCGACTTGATGACCGCGACGAGCACACGGTTCAGGTCATCGATGCGGGCCTTCGGCGTGCCGGCCGGCGCGAATGCGCCGAACCAAGTCTTGGCGTTGTACGGCGGCAACCCGGATTCGCTGAACGATGGCACGCCCGGTAGCGTCGGCGCGCGCTGGCCTTCCGGCACCGCGATCGGCGTGACGAGCCCCGATTTGATGCGCTCGAGCACCGCCGGCGAGGCGACCGGATAGAGCAGGTGCGCGTCGCCGCGCTCGATCGCCACCAGCGCCGGCGCCGCCCCGCCATAGGGGATGTGGGTCATCTGCGCGCCGCTCTTCGCCTTGAGCCATTCGAACACCAGGTGCGAATCGCCGCCGATGCCGAACGAACCGAAATTGAGCTTTTGCGGATTGGCCTTCGAATAGGCGATCAACTCGGCGAGCGTCTTCACCGGCACCGATTTGTGCAGGATCATCACCTGCTGGGTGAAGACCACGTTGGTGATCGGCTCCAGATCCTTGGGCGGGTCGTACGACAGGTTGGTGTAGAGGAACGGGTTGAGCGAGATGGTGCTCGCCGTCAGAAGGCAGAACGTATAGCCGTCCGGCTCGGCATTCTTGCAGGCTGTGGCACCGATTGCGGTCCCGCCGCCGGGCTTGTTGTCGACCACGAGGTTCTGCCCGGTGCGTTCGCGAAAGCCTTCGCCCAGCGCGCGGGCCAGCACGTCGGTCGGCCCTCCGGGCGGGAACGGCACGATGACCCGCACGGGCCTGGACGGAAAGTCCTGCGCGGCGGCTGTGACCGATGCCAGAAGAATGAATGCGGCAGCGATTGCGGATACGCGCGAGCCGGTACATGCAACCATGGCGTTCTCTCCCTGCACGCGGCATTCGCCGCATATCATGCCGTCTTGAGGACGGGCTTCTTTGCCAGTGGCGTAATCCGTAATGCAGTAATGCGGTTGCGCTCCCGGCGCAACACACGAAACCGAAACCCATGAAACGTGAACGACTGCCCGGGCTCGGGAATCGATCGCGCTTCGTGAATCACAAGACCGGCGATCGTCGTCGCTTCCTCATCCGGCAAGCTCCAATCCATGGCGCGGTTGAGATCGCGGATCGGCACGCCGCCGTCCACCGTGACCGAACCGTCCAACTGGGGCCGCACGCCGGGCAGGACGACGTCGTACTCGTCGCTGATGTCGCCGACGATCTCCTCCAGAATATCCTCGATCGTGACCAGGCCCATCACCTCGCCGTATTCGTCGACGGCCAGCGCAAATGGAGACTTGCGGCGGCGGAACGCCTTCAACTGCTCCGACAGCGGCCGGATGTCGGGCACGAACCAGGGCGGCCGCGCAATCTTCTCGACATCGATCTTGTTCAGGTCTCCGTCCACCACCTGGATCGCGCGCAGCAGATCCTTGACGTGCAACACGCCGACGATGTTCTCCGGCCGCTCTTTCCAGAGCGGAATGCGCGTGACCGACGCATCGAGCACCTCTTTGACGATCTCATCGGGGGTGTCGTCAGCGCACACCGTAATCATCTCGGTGCGATGGATCATCACGTCGGCGACTGTGAGATCACGCAGATCGAGCAGGCCCGAGAGCATGTCGCGGTCCTGCTTCTCGACGCTGCCCTCGTGATGCAGCAGGTCGACCTGGCCGCGCAGTTCCTCGTGAGCGGACAAGTAGGCCTGGTCGGTGCCGACCTTCATGCCGAACAACCGCAAAATCCAGCGCACCATCGCCTCGATGCCGATCAGCATCGGCCCGAACAGGCGCACCGCCCAGGAAATCGGCCTCGCCACCAGCAATGCGACGCGGTCGGGCGCATTGATCGCCAAGGTCTTGGGCAGCACCTCGGTGAAGACCACGGTCAGCACCGTCATGATCACGGTGGCGTAGATGACACCGACATCGCCGAACCAATACAACAGAATGCTGGTTGCGACCGTCGAAGCCGTGATGTTGGTGATGTTGTTGCCGGTAAGGATCGCGCCGATCATGCGCTCGCGTGTTTCGATCAGGCGATTGACAATCCTCGCGCGGGGATTGCCGTTCTTGTCCATGCGCAGCATGCGAGCGCGCGACATGGCGGTCAGCGCAGTCTCGCTGGCTGAAAAGAAGAACGAGCCGACGAGGCAAATCAGAACGAATGCGAGGGCGAGCCAGTCTTCGATCAGCATCGCTCGGCAAGTTTCTCGATCAGAAAGGCCCGGACTTCTGCGGCATCCACGTCGCGCGCGATGAAGCTCTGGCCGATTCCCCGCAGCAGGATGAAGGTCAGCATCCCACGGCTGACCTTCTTGTCCTGCGCAATCAGTTCCATCAGCCGGTCGATGCCGGGCGGCCCACCGGAGATTTGCGAGACCAAGGTCGGCAGGCCGACCGCCGCCAGATGGCGGCGGGTCCGCGCGGCGTCGGCTTCCGGGAGCAAGCCCTTCCGCGCCGAGAACTCGGCCGCCAGCGCCATCCCGAGTGCGACCGCCTCGCCATGCAGCAGGCGTTGCGAGTAGCCGGCCGCCGCCTCAAAGGCATGGCCGAAGGTGTGGCCGAGGTTGAGCAGCGCCCGCTCGCCGGTCTCGCGCTCGTCGCGCGCCACGATCGCGGCCTTCATCCGGCAACTCGTCGCGATGGCGTGCTCGCGCGCGGGTCCGCCGGCGAACACCTCCTGCCAATTGGCTTCGAGCCAGGCGAAGAATGCCTCGTCGCCAAGCAGGCCGTACTTGGCGACCTCCGCATAGCCGGAACGGAATTCGCGCGGCGACAGCGTGTCGAGCAGCGCGGTGTCGGCGACCACCAGGATCGGCTGATGAAAGGCACCGACAAGGTTCTTGCCGTGCTTGGTGTCGATGGCGGTCTTCCCGCCCACGGACGAGTCGACCTGCGCCAGGAGCGAGGTCGGAACCTGCACGTAGTCGAGGCCGCGGCGCGTCACCGCGGCAGCGAAGCCCGCGAGATCGCCGACTACGCCGCCACCCAATGCAACGACCAGGTCGCCACGCTCGATCCGGGCGGCGATCAGCGCCTCGCAGACGGTTTCGAGCCACGCAAAGCTTTTCGAGCTTTCGCCCTCCGGAACCGTGATCGGCGTGGCCGCGATCCGCTCCGCCGCAAGGGCGGCCTCGGCGGCGGCGAGATGGTGCCGGGCCACAGTCGCATCGGTTACGATGGCTACCTTGGCGCCGGGCCGCAGCGCCGCGATCTTCCGGCCGAGCGAAGCGACCAGACCGCGGCCGATCACGATCTGGTAGCTGCGGTCCCCGAGCGAGACGCCAACGGTGATCGGATCGGATGAGCGGAGCGGGGCAGTCATGACGTTTCATCTCCATGGCCGACGAGGTTCGGAACCTCGCATCCGAGATGGCCGGCGAGCGCGATCAGGATCTCGTCGACGATCTTGTCGTGCGGAACCTCGCGCGATTGCACGGTCAGGTCGGCCTGCGCGTAGATCGGATAGCGCACATCGATCAGCTTGCGCAGCGTCGCGCCGGGATCGTCGGTCTTGAGCAGCGGCCGATCGTGGCGGCGCCGGATGCGCCGCATCAGCACATCGTAGTCGGCGTTGAGCCAGATCGAGATGCCCTTCCGGGCAACGAGCGCCCGGGTATCGGCATTCATGTAGGCGCCGCCCCCGGTCGCCAGCACTTGCGGCGCGCTTTCGAGGAGCCGCGCGATCACGCGCGCTTCGCCGGCGCGGAAATCGGGCTCGCCGTGGGCGGCGAAGATATCCGGGATGTTCATTCCGGCCGCTTTCTCGATTTCGGTGTCGGCATCGACGACCGGGATGCCGAGACGCAGCCCCAAACGTCGGCCAATGGACGACTTGCCCGCCCCCATCATGCCGACGAGCACAAGCGACCGCGGTCCCAGGGCTTCCAGGACGGTCTCCGGCCTTTTCCCGGCCGCCCAGTCGGGCGTCGCACCTTCCATCGCGCCTTCCACAATACCGCCCCTTGCCGCCCCCACCCGGCGCTACGTTCGCCAATGCCGCGCCTTTACACACGGCAGAGCGGCTCTGGTAGCACAAGCGGGGCGATATCGCTGCCTCTACCATGTTCCGCCCGGGAGCCGCCCACGGGGCCTGTCATCCGCTGGGTAATAGCCGGCCGTAGTTTCTCCATTCTTCGGTGCCACCCCGGAACTCTACCGAGAGGTCGCCATGCCAAGCCTATTCCGCTTTCTGGGTGTGGTCGCCGTTCTGGGCGGCCTGGTCTACGGGGCCCTTTTCATGCTTGCCACCTGGTTCGATCCGCAGCCGCGCGAGATCACCGTGTCGATCCCGCCCGACCGCTTCGTGAAGCAGCAGTAACCAGATCGCGCCGGAATGGCCGCGAACGCCCGTCACGACTCCGATCAAGCCCTGACCGAGCTGTTTCTCGACATGCTGGCCGCGGAGCGCGGCGGTGCCCGCAACACGCTCGCCGCCTATGCGCACGACCTCGCCGACCTGTCGACCTTCCTGGCCGACGCCGGACGCTCGATCGCCGATGCCTCGACGGACGAGTTGCGCGCCTATCTGGGCTCGCTCGGAAAGCGCGGATTCGCCGCGACTTCGGTCGCCCGCCGGCTGTCGGCGATGCGTCAGCTTTACCGGTTTCTCTATGCCGAAGGACGCCGCGCCGACGATCCGGCCGCCATCATCGAGGGTCCCAAGCGCGGCCGGACGCTGCCGAAGGTGCTGAGCATCGCGGATGTCGACCAGCTGCTCGGCGCGGCCCGCACTGCGTTGAGCCGCGCGGCCAGTCCGCTCGGGCGGCTGCGCGCGGCACGCCTCGCCTGCCTGATCGAAACGCTCTATGCCACCGGGCTTCGGGTCTCCGAACTGGTGGCCCTGCCGTTGTCGGCGGCGGAACGCAATGCTCGCATGCTGGTGGTCCGCGGCAAAGGCGACAAGGAACGGATGGTTCCACTCAACGACGCCGCCAAGGCGGCGATGCGCGACTATCTGGCGCTTCTTGCCGAGGCCGGCCGCGAGCGCAAGTCGAAGTGGCTGTTTCCTTCCTTCGGCGAGAGCGGGCACCTCAGCCGCCAGCATTTTGCTCGCGATCTGAAGGAGTTGGCGGGTGCTGCCGGGCTCCGCGCCGATGCCGTGAGCCCGCACGTGCTGCGCCACGCGTTCGCCAGCCATCTTCTCCACAATGGGGCCGATCTCAGGGTCGTGCAGACGCTACTGGGCCACGCCGACATCTCGACCACCCAGATCTATACTCACGTGCTGGAGGAACGCCTCAAGAGCCTGGTGCGCGACCTTCACCCGCTGGGCGAGAGCACATAGCCCAAGACGGCGTCGGCGCCGGTTCGATTCCTCCCGTCCGGCACAGCGAATCGCCGCCGGGCCATGCCACGAGCAGGCCATTTTTGGCCGCGCAGATGGCAGCCGTCGGCATCGGCCGCTTGGGGGAAAGTGGCGGCCGACAGTCCGAGTAAATGGAGACGGTGATGAGTCCCGCTGCGAAGCTTTTCGGTCCTGCGATCGTGGCCGCGGGCGTGCTGCTTGCCGGATTTGCTCACGCCGAGACCCCGCAGGACCGCCGCATGTGCGACGGCGAGGACGGCGCCACCGTGGAACAGCGCATCGCCGGTTGCACCGCGGTGATCAAGGCTTCCAAAGGCGAAAAGCTTGCCGAAGCCCTGGAATTACGCGGTGCCGCCTATCGCAGCCAGGGCGAACTCAACCTGGCGATTGCCGACTACAATCAGGCGATCAAGATCAATCCGAAGTTCGCGCTGGCCTATCACAACCGCGGCGTCGCCTACGATTACAAGGGCGACCACGACCGCGCCATTCAGGACTTCGACCAGGCGATCAAGTTCAGTCCCACGGCGCTGGCGCACTTCAATCGCGGCAACGCGCATCTGGGCAAGAGCCAGTACGACCAGGCTATCGACGACTACAGCCACGCAATCCGCCTCAAGCCGGATTTCGCCGCCGCCTTCGACAACCGCTGCTGGGCGCGCGCCGTAACCGGCGCGCTCAAACTGGCGTTGGCCGACTGTAACCAGGCGATCCGGCTGGCGCCGCCGGGTAATGCGGCGACCTTCGAGAGCCGCGGCTTTATTTTCCTGAAGATGACCAATTTCGACGCCGCGGTCTCCGACTACGAGGCGGCACTGCGCCGCAATCCCCAGTTGCCCGGCGCGCTCTACGGCCGCGGCGTGGCCAAGCTCTGGAACGCGGACGGCACCGGAGAGGCCGATATTGCGGCCGCCAAGGCTCTCAAATCCGATATCGCCGACGAGTACGCGCGCTACGGCATGCGCCAAACGCGCTAGTGCGGCAGTTCAGAGGTCCGCATCGGACTTGCGGCAAGTCCGACTTGCGGTATCTGAACAAAAAGCCGCACGATATCAGTAATTTGCTCGTGTCCTTCGATGCCGAATTTCGCAAACGAGGGTGTTGCCAATGATGCGGACGTCGGCATCGAACGACCTTAGTTATGGGTAGCCATCGCCCGGCGGCGCATGCCATAACCCCCCATCACGCAATGAAGATCAGCGTCAGCCGACACTGGACAGCCGCCGCTGCGGGCACAGGGTGGGCATAAGGCGGCCCGATGCGCAGCTACCTCGATTTTGAAAAGCCGGTGGCGGAGCTTGAAGCCAAGCTCGAGGAACTGCGCGCGCTGCAAACCGGCGAAAATGCTGTCGCCATCGGCGAAGAGATTTCGCGGCTCGAGCTGAAGGCCGCGCAGGCCCTGAACGAGCTCTATGCCGAGCTCACGCCCTGGCAGAAAACCCAGGTGGCGCGCCATCCGGAGCGTCCACATTGCCTCGATTATGTCGCGGCGCTGATGACCGACTTCGTGCCGCTCGCCGGCGACCGCAAATTCGGCGACGACGAGGCGATTGTCGGCGGCTTTGGGCGCTTTCGCGGGGAGAGCCTGTGCGTCCTCGGACATGAGAAAGGCTCGTCGACGGAGAGCCGGCTCAAGCACAATTTCGGCATGGCGCGCCCCGAAGGCTACCGCAAGGCGGCGCGGCTGATGGAGATGGCCGACCGCTTCGATATCCCGGTGCTGTGCCTGGTCGATACCGCGGGCGCCTATCCGGGCATCGGCGCGGAGGAGCGCGGCCAGGCCGAGGCGATCGCGCGCTCGACCGACATCTGCCTGGGTCTTGGCGTGGCCAACGTGGCGGTCATCCTCGGGGAAGGCGGATCGGGCGGCGCCATTGCGCTCGCCACCGCGAATCGGGTGCTGATGCTGGAACATGCCATCTACAGCGTGATCTCCCCGGAGGGGGCCGCCTCGATCCTCTGGCGCGACACCTCGAAGGCGCAGGAAGCCGCCACCGGCATGAAAATTACTGCCGGCGACATGGTGCAGTTCGGCGTCATCGACCGGATCGTCAGCGAGCCGCCCGGAGGCGCGCATCGCGATCCGGCGGCAGCAATTGCCACCGCCGGTGAGGCAATCGCCGAAGCTTTCGAGGGGCTCAGAGGTCTCGACCGTGCGTCTATCCGGCAACAGCGGCGAGAGAAATTTCTGACGATGGGCCGGGCCTTCGGCTAAGCCGCCCCCGCAACGGCGGTTTTCACCCCATGAATCCAGCCGCTAAGGCTCTTCTCACCAAGATATCAGAACGCAAATACGCGACCGAACCGCTGCCCTGATCTCACCCAAGTCTTTTTCTAGCGTTCTTAGCGGTTTCAATGATGCGGACGGGGAAAGGGTACTGGCGTCTTAACCCTTCGTTCACCATTGGTATGCTCAATCGGCAATTGCCGGGTTAACGTCTTGTAAACGTTCGGCTCAGCGGTTATCGTTCGATCGGGGAAGGCTTGGGGAAGCCTGTAAGTCGGGGGAGTCTCGTTTGAAACGTCGGCTCTTAATGCGCCCACTGTTGGCGTCCGCGGCGATTGCGGCGGCCGTTGCGCTTGCCGGTTGCGACACCGATGGCACGCCGACACTGAGCGGTCGGCACATGCAACCGATCTCCGATCGCATGCTGGCCGACTTCGAGCAGAAGAACATGTCCAAGGATTCCGCCATTCTGGTGCGGATCTTCAAGGAAGAGTCCGAGCTCGAAGTCTGGAAGGAAGACCGCAACGGCCAGTTCGCGCTGCTGAAGACGTTTCCGATCTGCCGTTGGTCCGGCGATCTCGGTCCCAAGGTCAAGGAAGGCGACCGTCAGGCCCCGGAGGGCTTCTATACCATCACTCCCGGCCTGATGAACCCGAACTCCAGCTACTACCTCGCCATCAACACCGGCTTCCCGAACGCCTACGACCGCTCGCACGGGCGTACCGGCGGCTTCCTGATGATCCACGGCGATTGCTCGTCGCGCGGCTGTTACGCCATGACCGACGAGCAGATTGCCGAAATCTACTCGCTGGCCCGCGAATCGTTTTTCGGCGGTCAGAAGGCGTTCCAGATCCAGGCTTATCCGTTCCGGATGACGCCAGCCAACATGGCACGCCACCGCAACTCGTCGCACATGGCGTTCTGGCGCATGCTGAAGCAGGGTTACGATCACTTCGAGGTCACCCGGCAGGAGCCCAAGGTCGACGTCTGTGAGCGGCGGTACGTGTTCAACGCCCAGTCGAACGGGCGATTCAGCGCCTCCGAGCGCTGCCCGGCTTACCGGGTCCCCGAGGAAATTGCTTCGCGGGTGCGCGAGAAGCAGCACCGGGACGACACACAGATGGCCGAACTCATCAGCCGCGGCACTCCGGTTGCGGCGAGCCGCGCCGGTGTCGACGGCGGAATGAATAAGGTGTTCCTCGCCGCGCTGCGGAAGAAAAGCGACTTTGTCGACGCCGATGGCCGCATCGCTGCGTTCAATCCGACGCCGAAGGTTCCGGGCACGATTCCCGCACATGTCAATCCGCCACGTGAGGTCGCCGATGCCGCCCCGACAGGCAGCATCTTCAGCCTCGCGTCATTCGAGTCCAAGCCTGCGTCCGCGCCCGAAAAGGTGCAGGTGGCTTCGGCGGGGCCGACCCAGTCGTCCGGCGGCTTCTTCGGCAATCTGTTCTCGTCGTTTGGATCGCGCCAGGAAGAACCGGCGCAGGCGCCGGCCGCTGATCCGGCCAAGCCCAAAACAAGCGCTAAGCCTGCGCGGAAGCCCACGGCCCGTACCACTGCGACCGCCTCGGTGATCCCCGCGCGGAAGCCGCAGGCCGAACCACAACAGGGGAACACCCAGTCTGCCAGCGCAGCCACGATCCGTCCGCAACCGACGCAGGAGGCGGCTCCTGCGCAGCCGCAAAGCGGTTCGTTGCTCAACGGCGCGGCCCCGACCGTCCAGGCGAAAGCCTTCGACAGCCGCTTTGGCGGCTGGCGCTGAGCGCGACGAATTTTCCTGAGTGTTTGAGTTCCTGGGGTCGCGCAAGCCGACCCCCTCGCCTGCCAGCGGGATGTTTTGTCCGTCATTGCGAGCAGCCAAAAGCGAACGTAATCCAGTCTTCTCAAGACGCTGGATTGCCTCGCTTCGCTCGCAACGGCGGAGACTGAGCCAACTCTAAATCATCACGCTTCAGCCAGAGCGGGGTGATTTATCCGAACCGGCCGTGGCAGTGCTTGTACTTCTTGCCGGAGCCGCACGGACAGGCCTCGTTGCGGCCGACCTTGCCCCAGCTCGTCGGATCTTTCGGATTACGCTCGACGCTGCGCGCGGTGCCGTTGCCGGCCAGCGCCGGAACCAGCGCTGCGTCCGCCAGCGCCATTTCGTCGGTGCCGGTCGAAGGGTCGAGCTTGTGCGCCTCCATGTACGGCAGGGTCGGCGGCGCTTCCTCCGGCTGGGTGCGAATTTCGACGCGCATCAACTGCGCCGTCACCGCTTCGCGCAGATTCTGGCTCATGCTCTCGAACAGGTTGAACGATTCCTGCTTGTACTCGTTGAGCGGATCGCGTTGGCCGTAGCCGCGCAAGCCGATCACCTGCCGCAGGTGCTCCAGCATGACCAGATGCTCGCGCCAGAGATGGTCGAGCGTCTGAAGCAGGATCGTCTTCTCGACATAGCGGATGATGTCGGCGCCCCATTGGGCGACCTTCGAGGCCATGTGCTCGTCGGCGCGCCGCTGCACGCGCGCGACCAGTTCTTCGTCGGCGATGCCTTCTTCCTTCGCCCACTCGTCGACCGGCAGATCGAGATCGAGCACGCGCTTGAGTTCTTCCCGGAGACCCTTGGTGTCCCACTGTTCCGGGTAGGCGTTCTCCGGAACGTGCTTGGCGACGAGATCCTGAATCACGTCGTGCCGCATGTCGGTGATGGTCTCGGCGAGGTTCTCGTCCTTCATCAGTTCGACGCGCTGATCGAAGATCACCTTGCGCTGATCGTTCATCACGTTGTCGAACTTCAACAGGTTCTTGCGGATGTCGAAGTTGCGGGCCTCGACCTTCTGCTGCGCCTTCTCCAGCGCCTTGTTGATCCAGGAGTGGACGATCGCCTCGTTCTCCTTCAAACCCAGCCGCTGCAGCATGGTGTCGAGCTTGTCGGTACCGAAGATGCGCATCAGGTCGTCTTCGAGCGACAGGAAGAACTTGGAGTGGCCCGGGTCGCCCTGACGGCCGGAGCGGCCGCGCAACTGATTGTCGATGCGGCGTGACTCGTGGCGTTCGGTGCCGAGCACCACAAGCCCCCCGGCCTTGAGCGCCTTCTCTTTGAGGCGCGCCACCTGCTGTCTGATCTCTGCAGCCTTGGCATCGTACTCGCCGGTCTCGTTGCCGACGCCCTCGAGCTCCTGGCGAATGCGCATGTCGGCGTTGCCGCCGAGCTGAATGTCGGTACCGCGACCCGCCATGTTGGTCGCGATCGTGATGGCGCCGGGCACGCCGGCCTGCGAGATGATCTGCGCTTCCTGCTCGTGGTAGCGGGCGTTCAGAATTGCGAACACCTTGACCTTCCCATCGGTCTCGCCGGAGTAAAGCGCCGCGAACGCGTTGGGATCGGAGAAGTCGTGCTGCTCCCAGCCGGCCTGACGCAGCATCTCGGCAAGCTGCTCGGACTTTTCAATCGACGTGGTACCGACCAGCACCGGCTGGCCGCGGGTCTTGCAGTCGTCGATCAGCGTGAGGATGGCGCGGTATTTCTCCGCCGCGGTGCGATACACTTCGTCGTCGTCATCGAGCCGCACCATCGGCATGTTGGTCGGCACCTCGACCACTTCGAGATTGTAGATGTCGATGAACTCGTCCGCCTCGGTCAGCGCGGTGCCGGTCATGCCGCCGAGCTTCTCGTACATGCGGAAGTAGTTCTGGAAGGTGATCGAAGCGAGCGTCTGGTTCTCAGGCTGGATCGGCTGGTGCTCCTTGGCCTCGAGCGCCTGGTGCAACCCCTCCGAATAACGCCGGCCCGGCATCATGCGGCCGGTGAACTCGTCAATGATGACGACCTCGCCGTTCCTCACGATGTAATCCTTGTCGCGCTGGAACAGCTTGTGCGCGCGCAGCGCCTGGTTGATGTGATGAACGGTCGAGACGTTCTCGACGTCGTAGAGGTGTTCGCCCTTGAGCAGACCATCCGCACGGATTGCCTGCTCCATCTTCTCCATGCCGGCTTCGGTCAGCGTCACGGTGCGCTGCTTTTCATCGACCTCGTAGTCGGCCTTCACCAGCCTCGGCATGTAGGCGTCGATGGTATTGTAGAACTCGGACCGGTCGTCGAGCGGCCCGGAGATGATCAGCGGCGTGCGCGCCTCGTCGATCAGGATCGAGTCGACCTCGTCGACGATGGCGTAGACATGGCCGCGCTGGACCATGTCCTCGAGCCGGTACTTCATGTTGTCGCGCAGATAGTCGAAGCCGAGCTCGTTGTTGGTGCCGTAGGTAACGTCGCAGTCGTAGGCCGCCTTGCGCTGCTCGTCGTCGAGGCCGTGCACGATGACGCCGACCTTGAGACCGAGGAAATTGTAGATCTGGCCCATCCACTCGGCGTCGCGCTTGGCGAGGTAGTCGTTGACCGTCACGACATGGACGCCGCGACCGGACAGAGCGTTCAGATAGACCGGCAACGTCGCCACCAGGGTCTTGCCTTCGCCGGTCTTCATCTCAGCGATGGAGCCTTCGTGCAGGATCATGCCGCCGATCAGCTGCACGTCGAAATGACGCTGTCCGATGGTCCGCTTGCCGGCCTCGCGCACCGTGGCGAACGCTTCGACCAGAATATCGTCCAGCGAGGTGCCGGCGGCCACCTGCTTCTTGAAGTCCTCGGTGCGCGCCCGCAAGGCGTCGTCCGAAAGCTTCTCCAGGTCCTTTTCGAGGGCGTTGATCGCGGCGACCCGTGGCTGGTAGCCCTTGATCCGCCGATCATTGGAGGAACCGAACAACTTGCGGGCGATCGCGCCGATCATTGAGGAAGTCCTTAGCTGTGCCGCCGAAGCATGTGCCGCCGAGCCGAGGCTGGCCGAAATCTGCGTAATTGCGGCGCAGGCCGAAAATACGGCGTTTTTCGGGCTTCAACCATGCAAGTATGGCCCTGGCAGGCGACCGACGGGCTGTCCGACACTTAGGAGGGGGTCGAACCCTTGTCAATTGCCGATATTGAGCCTCTTGTTCTCGTCAAAATCAGCATTTAAGTCATCCCCTCGAGAGGGGCTCTCTGCGCGATTGTCGCCCTATCGACAGCCGCCCCATCCTAGGACAGCCTGTATGACCTCCCTGAATTCGCCGACTGGTCCCGCGCGGGGCTCGCGCATGGTGACGTTTGCCACGCTTGCGGCCCTGGCTTTGGCCTTGCCGGTCGCATCCGGATGCTCCCAGGAATCGTCGTCGTCGACGCCCGCCGCTGCCGCCAACGACCAGGTGGTCGCGAGGGTCAACGGTGTCGATATCCGGCAGAGCGACATTGCGCTGGCCGAGGAGGATCTCGGCGCCGAAATGCAGCAGGTTCCGCCCGACCAAAGGCGCGATCACCTTATTACCTATCTCGCCGACATCATCATGGTCAGCCAGGCGGCCGAGCAGAAGAAGCTCGGCGAGACCGATGAGTTCAAGCGCCGCCTCGCCATGCTGCGCAACAAGGTGCTGATGGGGCTTGCGTTGCAGGACGAGGTCAAGGCTGCGCTCACCGACGAGGCCTTCCGCAAGGTCTACGACGAAGCGGTCAAGTCGATGACGCCGCAGGAGGAGGTGCGCGCCCGCCACATCCTGGTCGAGAACGAGGAAGAGGCCAAGGCAATTGCCGAGCAGATCAAGGGCGGCGCGGATTTCGCAACCCTCGCCAAGGAAAAGTCAAAGGACCCCGGCGCCGCCGAGGGCGGCGATCTCGGCTTTTTCACCAAGGATCAGATGGTTCCGGAATTTGCCGACGTCGCGTTCAAGATGTATCCCGGCCAGGTGTCCAACCCGGTTAAGACACAGTTCGGCTGGCACATCATCAAGCTCGAAGACAAGCGGACGAAGCCGGTCCCGGAGTTCGAGAAGGTCAAGGACCAGATTGAAACCTTCCTGACCCGCAAGACTCAGACCGAATACGTCGCCAAGCTGCGGCAGGACGCCAAGATCGAGCGGCTCGACAAACCAGCCGACGAGAAGAAGTAGTCAGCAGACCTCCAGGTTTCGGTGACTGAATCGATTTTCGTGCAATGGCCGGGCTTGTTCCGGCCATTGGCGCCTCTAATGTCCGCCCCGTTGACGATCAGCAATGCCCCGGACCAAGTCCCGGGCATGACGACGGAGGGGCTTCCTTGTCGACCGCCATTTCGCCGCTCGCGCCGGAGCAGTTTCCTGACATGCCGCCGATCGACGGCCTGCGGCTTGCGACCGCCGCCGCCGGCATCCGCTATGCCGGCCGGACCGATGTGCTGATTGCGCTATTCGAACCCGGAACGACCGTCGCGGGGGTCTTCACCAAGTCCAAATGCCCGTCCGCGCCGGTCGACTGGTGCCGGGCACAGCTCAAGCGGGGAACGGCGGCCGCACTCGTCGTCAACTCCGGCAACGCCAACGCGTTCACCGGCAGGTCCGGCCGCGACGCGACCAAGCTCACCGCCGCGATCGCCAGCAAGGCCCTCCGCTGCAAACCGGCAGACGTGTACCTCGCCTCGACCGGGGTCATCGGCGAGCCGCTCGACGCCACGAAGTTCGCCGGGGTGATGGATCAACTCGCCGCCACCGCCGCGCCGGGCCAATGGCACGAAGCGGCCAAAGCGATCATGACCACGGACACATTTCCGAAGGGCGCGGCCGCAATGGTCCGTCTCGATGGGAAACCCGTCACCATCTGCGGGATCGCCAAGGGCGCCGGCATGATCGCGCCCGACATGGCAACGATGCTGTCTTTCGTTTTCACCGACGCGCCAATTGCCAGGAACGTGCTGCAGGCACTGCTGTCGCAAGGGGTGACGGACACCTTCAATGCGGTGACGATCGACGGCGACACGTCGACGTCGGACACCCTGCTGGCGTTCGCGACCGGCGCTGCGGCGGCGCGCGGCGTAGCGCCGATTGCCAAATCTACCGACTCCAGGCTCCCGGCCTTCCGCAAGGCGTTCGAGGCCGTGCTAGCCGATCTGGCCGAGCAGGTGGCGCGCGATGGCGAGGGCGCCCGCAAGCTGGTGGAGATCATCATCGAGGGCGCGGCATCGAAGGCCGCCGCACGGAAGATCGCGCTGTCGATCGCCAACTCGCCGCTGGTCAAGACTGCCATCGCCGGCGAAGACGCCAATTGGGGCCGCGTGGTAATGGCGGTCGGCAAGGCGGGCGAGCGGGCGGACCGAGACCGGCTCTCGATCTGGTTCGGCGGCATCCGCGTCGCCCATAAGGGCGCGCGCGATCCGGACTACGACGAGGCTGAAGTTTCGGCCGTGATGAAAAAGCCGGAGATCACTCTCAAGGTGGCGCTCGGCCTGGGCAAGGGACGCGACCGGGTGCTGACCTGCGATCTTACCAAGGAATATGTGGCGATTAACGGCGACTACCGCAGCTGATACTCCGACCGCCGCTCTTGCGTTACGTTGCGTAATCCGGCGTTAACCCAGCAGGGTGGAACAAATGTTCCATCTGGCGATATTGAAGCCCTCTTAACCGTGAATTTCTAGCCTCCGGTGGCGACGCCATGACTGCAAAGCTCGTCCTGGTCGTCGCGTGCGCGCTCATCGACGCCGATGGCCGCGTGCTGATCGCCGAGCGTCCACCAGGGCGGTCGTTGGCCGGCTTGTGGGAGTTCCCCGGCGGCAAGGTCGAGACGGGGGAACGCCCCGAGCAGACCTTGATCCGGGAGTTGAAGGAGGAGTTGGCAATCACCGTCAATGAGGCCTGTCTCGCGCCGCTGACCTTTGCGAGCCACGCTTACCCGGACTTCCACCTTTTGATGCCACTCTATGTCTGCCGGCGCTGGGACGGAACGGTAACCTCACAGGAAGGACAGAAGCTTCGCTGGGTAATGCCGAACCGGTTGCGGGAGTTTCCGATGCCGCCCGCAGACGAGCCGCTGATCTCGCACCTGACGACGCTGTTGTAAGTCGGAGCAAAGGCGACAGGAAGCCGACATGCGCAAGAAGCCGCCGAAATCCAACCTCCGCGCCACCGTCGCGCTCTTGCGTCGGCGTCTAGCCGACGACGAGCAGGGCGCCACCGCGATCGAATACGCACTGGTCGCCGCCGGTATCGGCGTTGCGATCGCCGCCACCGTCACTACCCTCGGTTCGGCCACCGCCAATCTTTTTGCCAGCGTCGCAGCTCTGTTCTGAAATCTCCGTGGCCGCTTCAACGGCCCGCCTTTTCGCCTGCCGGAATTTCCTGGACGCCCAGCGCATTCGCGAGGCGCGTGCGCGCCGTTCCCGGCCGTAGCGGCTGCTGCTGGCTGGCGTGCGGCGCCCAGCCGGACAGCCAGACGATCTCGAACGTGGCGCGGATGCGGCCGTCCGGGTCCGCGAACCGTTGGAGATATATCTCCGCCATCCGCGCGAGCGTCGCGCGCTTGAGCATCTTGCGGCGGCGCGCGACCAGCGGATTGGTCGCGCCCATGCGGCGCAGATCGTCCATCAGCGCGCCGACAGACGCGTAGCGCACGGTGAGCCGGTCGACATCGGTCACCGGCAGCGCAAAGCCCGCCCGCTGCAAGAGGCCGCCGAGGTCGCGCAGGTCAGCGAACGGTGCGACGCGCGGTGAAACACCGCCCTCGACTTCAAATTCGGCGGCCGCGAACGCCTGGCGCAACTCGCAGAGCGTATCGCCGCCGAGCAAAGCCGCCAGCAGCAGGCCATCGGCCTTGAGCGCGCGGCGGATCTGGATCAGCGTTCCGGGCAGGTCGTTGACGAACTGCAGCGCGAGCCCCGACACTACCAGGTCGACCGAGCCGTCGGCGAACGGCAGCATTTCCTCGTCGGCCGCCACTTGGAATGCCGCGGCATCGGTTGCGCTCATGCCACCTCGGAGACGGGCCGCGGGGTTTGCCGCAATGATGGTGCCGACCTTGCCGCTGTCGGCAAGAACCCGGCGCACCTCGCCGGTCGGCGTGCCGAGGTCGACCGCGCGTTCGAAGCGTCGCAATATGGTCGCCAGACGCTCCCCGAAGTCCGCCGCCACCCGCTCGATCAAGAAAGTCGCCGGTTCGAGCGCCAGCGCCCGCGCGCGGCGTTCGCGCAGCAACCGGCGGTCGAAGACGATGTGACCTTGCGTCATCCTGTCCTGCCTGAATGTCGCTTATGCCGCCGCACCGTCGTCGGGTCAAAGTCGCGCAAAGGTGACCTTAACCACCCTGGGGGGTGCGATTGAACGATCCATAACGGACCGCGTACTACATTACAGACGGGCGAAGGTCGCCCGCGGAACCGTGCCATGGAAGAACGCAGAGCGGTTCAGCGCACCAAAGTCTTGCGCAACGCCAAGATCATCCTGGATCACCGTGCATCGGTGGTCTCCTGCACGGTGAAGAACCTGAGCGGCCAGGGCGCATGTCTGTCGGTCGCCAGCACATATTTGCTACCGGAGACCTTCGAACTCACGTTTGAACATGGCAGATCGCGGCGGCAGTGCCGCGTGATCTGGCGAACCAGCGACCAGATGGGAGTCGCGTTCGATCCGCCCCCGGGGCCGGCGCTCTGACGGCCTTCTTGCCCGCAAGTCCCTGCGCCGCTAGCTTTCGGTATGGTACCGACATTCGTCTCCCGGGCGGTTGGTCGACCGGCGCCCGCGCGCGTCGCGGCTGCCGTGCGTGCCGCACTCGGACTTGCCGTCGACGTGGCGCTGCCCCGGCTTTGTCCGGCTTGCCGGGAGCCCGTCGCCGATGCCGGTCTGTGCGCCGCCTGCTGGTCGAAATTGTCGTTCATTGCACGGCCGTACTGCGAGCGGCTTGGCATCCCGTTCCCGTTCGACAGCGGGCCGGGGCTCCTTTCGATGGAAGCGATGGCCGATCCTCCGGCCTATGGACGCGCCCGCGCCGCCGTGCGTTATGACGAGGTCGCGCGCACCCTGGTGCAGGCTTTCAAGTACGGCGACCGCCTCGACCTGGCGCCGGTCATGGGAAGCTGGATGGCCCGAGCCGGACAGGAACTGTTCGACGGCGCCCATGCGCTGGTGCCGGTTCCGCTGCACTGGCGCCGGCAATGGGCGCGCCGCTTCAACCAGTCGGCCCTGCTGGCCGAGGTTGTCGGCAAGGAAAACCGCCTCCCGGTTGCCTACACGGCCCTCAGGCGCATGAAGGCAACGCCGCAGCAGGTCGGGCTGTCGCAGTCCCAGCGCGCCGCAAACGTCCAGGGCGCATTCCGCGTTCCTGACGAGGGCAAGCCAGAGGTGACCGGACGGCGGCTTATTCTGGTGGACGATGTCCTGACCTCAGGCGCCACCGCCGACACCTGTGCCCGGGCGCTGCTGCGGGCCGGTGCGGCGAACGTCGACGTGCTGGTATTCGCCCGGGTTGTGGCGGCAACCCGCGCCCCCATATAGACTACCCGAGCCGGTGAAAGCGCGAGTCCAGTTCCAAGCCGATGGTCCAGGTCGAAATCTACACGACGCCCTACTGCCCGTATTGCATCGCCGCCAAGCGGCTTCTGTCCGAGAAAGACGTGACATTCACCGAGATCGACGTCTCCCGCGACCCCAGCCAGCGCTCCGTGATGGTGGACCGCGCGCAGGGACGCATCACTGTGCCGCAGATCTTCATCGGATCGACCCACGTCGGCGGCTTTGACGATCTCTATGCACTCGACCAGGCCGGCGGCCTCGACCCGTTGCTCGCGGGGAACGGCATTGCCGATCGGACCGCGAACCAAGGATGATCGCATGACCACCGGCAAGGCATCCGGCTTCACGGCCGCGCTCGTCCAAATGCGCTCGGGGCTCGATCCCGCCGACAATCTCACCAGCGCGATCAAGCTGATCGAGCAGGCGGCGAAGAACGGCGCCGACTATGTCCTGACGCCGGAGATGACCAACATCCTGGCGCTCAAGCGCGAGCAGTTGTTCGGCGTGATCGCCGACGAGGACGACGACAAGAGTCTCGCGGCATTTCGCCAGCTTGCACGCAAGCTTGGGATATTTCTTCATGTCGGCTCGCTCGCCATCAAGGTGTCACCCGACAAGGCGGCGAACCGCTCGTTCCTGATCGGTCGCGACGGCGAGATTCTCGCCCGCTACGACAAGATTCATATGTTCGACGTCGATCTCGCGAACGGCGAGAGCTATCGCGAATCCTACAACTATCGCCCCGGCGAAATCGCCGTGGTCGCCACCCTGCCGTGGGGCCGGCTTGGCCTCAGCGTCTGCTACGACCTGCGGTTTCCGACGCTCTATCGCGCGCTGGCCGAAGCCGACAGTTCGTTCCTTGCCATCCCGTCGGCGTTCACCCAGCAGACCGGCGAAGCGCACTGGCATATCCTGCTGCGCGCGAGAGCGATCGAGAACGGCTCGTTCGTGTTCGCCGCCGCGCAGGGCGGCCAGCATGAGAACGGCCGTGCGACCTTCGGCCATTCACTCATCGTCGATCCCTGGGGCCGCGTCCTCGCCGAGGGCGGCACCGAACCAGGGCTTGTGACGGCCCTGATCGACCCAGCCGAAGTGGCAGCGGCGCGGGCCAAGGTTCCCTCGCTGCAGCATGGGCGGCGCTTTGAGATCCTCGAGCCGATCGCCGAGCCCACCCATCTGCACGCCGTCGGGGCGCCGACATGATCCGTTACGCCCTCATCTGCGACCACGAGCACAGCTTCGAGAGTTGGTTCCAGAATTCCGCCGCCTATGACAAGCAGGTCAAGCGCGGCCTGGTGACCTGCCCGATATGCAATTCGGCGAAGGTCTCCAAGGCGCTGATGGCGCCGCGCCTGTCGGGCGTGAAGAAGCGGGGTCAAGCGATCGCGGCCCCGGAGGCGGCGCCGGCCGCGGACATGCCGGCCGCAGTCCCAGCACCTGCAGCGCCGGTTGCGATGATCTCGCCTCAGGAGCAGGAGTTCCGCGCCAAGCTCAAGGAACTACGCGAGCACATCGTCAAGAACGCCGATAATGTCGGGCAGAAGTTTCCCGAGGAAGCGCGCAAGATGCACTATGGCGAGGCCGAACCTCGCTCGATCTACGGCGAGGCATCCCCCGAGCAGGCCAAGGAGCTGCACGAGGAAGGCATCGAATTTCACGCGCTGCCAGTGCTGCCGGACGAGCGGAATTAGCTATCGCTTGACGGCGAACGCCTCGACCTCGACTCGCGCATCCAGCGCTAGTCCGCTCGCCCCGAACGCGCTGCGGGCCGGGAACGGCTCGAAGAAATACTCCCGATAGATGTCGTTGAAGCGCGGCCAGTCGGCGATGTCGGCGAGCATCACCTGCACCCGCACGACATCGCGCAGCGACATGCGGTGCACCTTCAGTACCGCGCGTAAATTCTCGAAGGTCTGCCGCGTCTCGGCTTCCAGTCCGCCCGCCGCAAGTTCCAGCGTATGCGGCTTGATGCCGAGCATGCCGGACAAGATGACCAGCCGGCCGATGCGCACGCCGTCGGAGAACGGCAGGCCCGGCGGATTGACCGCATCGGACCGCAGGATTTCGACATCGTCACTGCCGGCCGCCGCGGCCAGGAGAGCTGCTTGATCGTCACGCATGCCTGTTCCTTACCATTGCTCAGTGCGCCCACAGCAGAAGCGCCACGCCCAGCACGATCAGCAGGACTCCCAGCAGTTCGCGCGCCGTCGTCGCCTGCTTGAACACGAAGCGCGAGATCGCTTGCGCGAACAGTACCTCAACGAGGGCAAGCGTGCGCACACTGGCGACCGAAGCCAACGCGAAGGCCAGAAACCAGAACTGCGAGGCGAGCGCGCCCATGAAGCCGGCGAACAATGAGGGCCGCCACTCACGAATAATCGCGAACAGCACGGGACGATCGCGCTGCCAGAGATAGAGCGAGAGCAGCACCGATTGCAGGAAGAGCCCCGTCACCAGCGTGAAAGTCGCCGCCATGATGTAGCTCGGCAGCGCGAGGCTCAGGATCGCGCCGCGATAGCCGACCGCCGACAGCGCGAACATTGCGCCGGCGGCGAGGCCGAGCAGCGTCGCCCTGACATCCATCGCGGTGCCCGGCTTGAGCGCCATGATGACGACGCCGGTGGTGGCGATCAGGATGGCAGCGCCGGCCGACGGCGTCACGGCGTCGCCGAGAAAGATCAGGCCGAACAGCGCCGCCTGCACGGCTTCGGTCTTGATGTAGGCGTAGACCACCACGAAAGAGCGGTCGTTCATGGCAGCGAGCATCAGCGCGGTCGCGGCGATCTGCGCTCCCGCGCCGAGCAGGATCCACGGCCAGAAAACGACAGGCGGGTGCGGCACCGCGTCGCCGGTGACAACTGCAACCACGATGAGAAAAACCAGCGCGAACGGAAAACCGAACAGGAAGCGAACGTGGGTTGCACCGACCGTCCCCAGCGTGGCGGTCAGCCCGCGCTGGGTCGCGTTGCGCACAGTCTGCGCCGCCGACGCCACCAGCGTGAAGACGGCCCAGAGCCAGCCTGCTTCGATCATGGCGCGGCCGGACTGAACCAGGATACTGGAATGCATCCCAAACGGATGGATGCCCGTCCCATCTCCGTTCGTTCCCGCGGAAGCGGGAACCCAGAGTCACAAACACCGAGCCTGTGACCCTGAGTCCCCGCTTTCGCGGGGACGAACGGAAAATGGATGCTTACGCGCAAAAAATATCGCTCTGGAGCTATCAGGCGGATTCGAGCTCGCGGGCCTTGCCGTCGGCCGCCCATTCGAGAACCTTATCGTGCTCGTTGTCGATGAGCAGGAACAGGTCGAAATAGCGGATGGTCGGATAGCCGCCGGTGCGCTTCTTCACGCCCTCGCGCCAGGCATCGTCGTGCGCCTTCTGCGCCGCCTCGACCGACGGCCAGACATAGATGCCAGCGCCGGTGTCCGCCGCCTCGCCGATGCCGACGAGAAAATGCTTGCGGACCAGATCGCTATTTGCGGTCCATTTCGGGATCGTATGCTTGGCATCTTCGAGGATGCGCGCGCGATCCCAGCCGGCTGGCGACGGAAAAGTGACCAGTTCGACGATCATGGGACACCTCCATTGGAAACGATTCAGACTTGAGACGGGCGGCTCGCGACCGTCATGTAATTGACGTCCATGTCGGAGGAGAGCTGCCAGCGGTCGGCCAGCAGGTTATAGATCACGCCGCTCTCCTTCACGACCCGCAACCCGCTCTTCTCCAGCGCGATCTCCAGTTCGTTCGGGGTGACGAACTTGTCCCACTGATGGGTGCCGCGCGGCAGCCAGCCCAGTACGTATTCGGCG
>JBFXEX010000011.1:0-66950 GCA_050179645.1 Xanthobacteraceae bacterium
AATGTCCTGAGTATGTGCCGAAGCATGACACCTTTTTGGAGCTCTAGCTCCGGATCGGCGGCGTTGCACGCCTGTTGGATTTTTGCGATTTTCACTTCTCTCGTCATCGGTTCTCCTTCTTAAGGAAGGGCGCTCGACCGCACAGCCGTTGCCTCTTTTCCCACTACAAGGCGGTCGGGCACTAGCCTAATCTTGATAGGGGAGTAGGCGATTGCGGACAATATCCCGCCGCAGCCAGGCCACTAAGTTGACCCACGATCTCTGATCAACACCCAATTCAAGGGTCGCAATGAATGATTACGCTACCTGAATTAGCAGCAGAAGCCGTGGGCTCGTTCCTCGCGTCCGATATGAAGGACCGGTTTGGTTCTTCGCATACGCGGTTGGCCGAACTCATCCCGTTTGCTGCCCGACTGGCGCTTGAATGCATTGCAAACAGCGACGCCCTCTATCACAACGTCGAGCATACGATGCTCGTTACTCTAGCTGGCCATGACATCTTTAAAGGTCGCGCGCTATTAGTTCCTTCAACGCCAACCGATTATTCAAACTTCATCGTTGCTTGCTTATTGCACGACATTGGGTACGTCCGTGGTGTCGTCAAAGGGGATGGGAATGATGGCTACGTTGTTGATGGAACAGGTCGCAAGGTTTCACTGCCTCGGGGTTCATCTCCTTGAAGATGTTGTGAGGGATGCCGCTGAGCAGGCTGCCTTCGTAACCGTTGGTCAAAGTGATCACCAAGGCTCGCTTCGAGCCTGCGACCAAGTCGGTATGCGCCCAGGTCTTGGAAATTCCGCCATCCATGCAATAGCGCTGTCCCAGCAGGGTCGGTCCGATCAAGCCCGGCAGAGACGAACTGGCCGCGACGGCGTGCGCCAGCGGGATTTTGTTCCGTCTTGCGGCCTCCTGCCCGACGACCAGACGCTCGCCGGTGTAACAATCGTTGGCGGTCGTATACATCTTTGCCACCGGCCAGCCGGTCTTGCTGTCACCCGTCAATAATCCCGCCAGACGCTCGACGCCGTGGCCATTGAGCTTGTTGTCCGCGGCCAGAGCGGCATGCCCGATCGCCCGAATGGATTCCGGACTGCCATTCTTGACGCTGAAATTGATCTCTTGCGCCCGCTTCTGACTGATATTGGGGGCGGTCACAGGAGCGAGCTTGGCGAACAGGCCCGGAAAGTGCCCGAAGAATTCAAACGCCGTCCTGAGACGCCGGAATTCTCCGGAGGTCAGCGATGAGCCGGCATAAGCGCCAGCCGACGTGCCGACCACCATCTCGGCGATATCGAGATCGACACCCTTCTCCAAGAGGCCGTGGAAGAAGCCGCAATACCATGCGATGTAATATTCGCCGCCACCGCCAAGGACCAGCGTTCGGTCACGCCCGCTCGCCAAGTTCGAGACCGTGGGCGTATCGGGTATCGGACGCGCCAGTCCATCGTCCGCAAACAGCTTGGTGGAGATAGCGGCGGCCATCGCAGCGGGGTCATTGCTCCCGGTCGTCGGCGCCGGCGTTTGCGCTGACGCGCGGACCGCGGTCAGACCGGCCGCGCCGACCGTCGCCGACGTGAGCAGGAGTCGCCTCGTGAGCTGTGCCATGGACGTGGACCTCGAATTGATGCGATTACACAGCTCTAACGAAACTCAATTCGATTAACGTTCGCTGTCCGCTTGCCTACGACGGTGACGGAGACCCGCCAAATCGCCGGCCTTTGTGTATTTGTTGTTGAAGAAACTGATCGAATTGCTTCATCACGGCTGCGCCGGGTTCTCGCTCTGCGGCACAACCTTTGGCGACCGACGCTTGATTTGGGATTGCCATCCCGTCCGTGGAGGGCTTCCAGACAATCATCCTCCGGGAGCGCGCGCAGGCGCCCTCTGCAGGCGCACGATCTCGTCGATGACGCTTCCCAGGCCCCAGTCGATGAGGAGGTACCCGACTATCAGAATACATATCAAAACGGCGATCAGGATCAGCGCCCGGAGATTCTCGTTCTGAAGCGATGGAATTACATTCGGGATGACCCACCGGACGTAGGAAAAGCAGTAGACGAACAAAGCCGAGTAGGCCGCAAACGCGACGGCTCGGAGCAGCCAGTTGTCCGTAGCCTCCGCCAGCAACTGCAACCCGGCGACGGTGACGACGTTCCTGGCGAACTCCAGCCACCACCTGGATATGACCCGCAGTTCGTCCGATGCAGCCTGCTCGTCCCTGGGGTCGAGAAGGTGTTTGCGAACACTGGCCCACACGTTCATCTCGGCCCGCCTGTTTCATGACCGGTTTCGCCCGGCCGGGAGATCATCCGTCAGACCGTTTCATTGACGGATTATTGAGAGGATCGACGAGGGTTCGCGTTTACCTGCAGAACGCGCTCCTGCATCAGTATATCTCTGATCAATTGCGCAACCTTCTTGCCGTAGACCTCGGCACCTTTGTCGCTCCAATGGCCGTCCACCGGCATATTGAACCACGTGGCGCGCTCCAATTCGGTCGCATCCGGCAGACGCGGATACATGTTCACGATCTCGATTCCTGCCGATCCCATAGCGATGAGAAACCTATCCACGCTGTCTCGCTGGTCAGCGGGAGCGAATTCCCAAGGGAGGGGATTGAGCGTGAGAACCAAGTGTGGGTGCATTTTTCGGATCAGGGAAATGTTTTCGATTGTCGTCTTGTCACGTTCGGTCGCGCTTGCCGCCCGTGCGGGAGCCCGCGAGGGGCCCATCCCATCCACGAACAGAAGCGGAAGCGGATTGGTCGTGAGACGCTGCACCAGCGTCTCCGTGGCTGCCCAGCGCTTCAGCTCGGTGATCCGGGAAGGTGGCAACGGCTCTTCATTGGGCGGGACATGCCATCGAACAGAGGGGCGACAATCCCGCAAAATCGGAATGTCCGGCGAGCAAAGCACCGGGATCTGAATGTTGCCGCGCGATAGAAATTGCAGCCTCTTGGAAAGAAAACGTCTACGCGAAGGAGATGCTTGGAAAGTGAGGAGATCGGTCTTCGTCGTCACATTGTATATGAGGAGATCGGCGGAAAGGCGTCTCGCAGTCGGGGCCGTGTTGCGCCGCACAAATTCGTAACCCCCACCGGGTACGCCGAGATTGAGAACCGTAATTGACGTCGCGTCCAAAGTCCGCAGCAGCTCCTGGTCCGCGGCGAGCGTTCGCTGAACGACATCCGGCCAGGGTATCTCGTTGTTGATGCTGGCGGTCAGCGAGTCGCCGATGATCGCAATGCGATATTCTTTCACCGCTTTTGCAGCCGAATAGTCGAAGCGCGATATCCAGCCAAGATTGTTGACGTGAACGCGGATGGTCCGAGCGAGATTGCCGTCCGCGCCATAGAGCCGCAACGTGAACGGATGTTTGGGCCGGAAGGGCCCCTCGACGCTGTCAGATTGGCCGAACGACGTCCGCGTCGGCGGAACGTCGACGGTGGCAAGAAGAAACCGTGTATCGACCACGTTGGTCCGATATCGGTGGATGCGATATGCGGACTCGGCGCCGACAAGAATGACAAGCGACATCAATCCGAACAGCCACAGGAAGGCTTTCGGGCGATCTGACGGCGTTGCTTGAAACCGGTCCGCGGTAGGCATGCGTCAGGAAATAATCGACGGGCAAATTCGACGGATGCACAGACTGCGGCCGAAAGGCCGGCAATTCGGCACGCGCATCGCTCGCTACTAGCGTAATTGGACTGCGATCGTATTGCAAAGAACGATTTGCGAGACCGGCCGTCGCTGCCGCCGCCCCCGGAGCGGCTTGCACCCGTCAACGTTCCCCCTATAGTCCGCGCCGCCTCAACATACGCCGTCATGCCCGGACCATGACGAGAGATGAATGGACGGAGTTCGATGACCACACGCGACGTGAAGAAGGTGGTGCTCGCCTATTCGGGCGGGCTCGACACCTCCATCATCCTGAAGTGGCTGCAGGAGACCTACGGCTGCGAGGTGGTCACCTTCACGGCCGACCTCGGCCAGGGCGAGGAGCTTGGACCGGCCCGCGAGAAGGCGCTGATGCTCGGCATCAAGCCGGAGAACATCTTCATCGAGGACCTGCGCGAAGAGTTCGTACGCGACTACGTGTTCCCGATGTTCCGGGCCAATGCGCTGTACGAGGGTCAGTACCTGCTCGGCACGTCGATCGCCCGCCCGCTGATCGGCAAGAAGCAGATCGAGATCGCCGAGCGCGTCGGCGCCGACGCCGTGGCGCACGGCGCCACCGGCAAAGGCAACGACCAGGTGCGGTTCGAGCTCGCTTATTACGCACTCAACCCGGGCATCAAGATTATCGCACCCTGGCGAGAGTGGAGCTTCAAGGGCCGCAACGACCTGATCTACTTCGCCCGCCAGCACCAGATCCCGATCGCCAAGGACAAGGAGGGCGAGGCGCCGTTCTCGGTCGACGCCAACCTGCTGCACTCGTCCTCCGAGGGCAAGGTGCTGGAGGACCCGGCCGCCGAGGCGCCGTCGATTGTCTACCAGCGCACCATCTCGCCGATGGAAGCGCCCGACCAGGCGACCGACATCCGCATCGGCTTCGAGCGCGGCGATGCCGTCTCGCTCGACGGCAAGCGGTTGTCGCCGGCCACGCTGCTGACGCGTCTGAACGAACTTGGCAAGGCCAACGGCATCGGCCGTATCGACCTGGTCGAGAACCGCTTTGTCGGCATGAAGTCGCGGGGCGTCTACGAGACGCCGGGCGGCACCATCCTGCTGGCAGCGCATCGCGCCATCGAGTCGCTCACGCTCGACCGCGGCGCCGCGCATCTCAAGGACGAGATCATGCCGCGTTACGCCGAGTTGATCTACAACGGCTTCTGGTTCGCACCGGAGCGCGAGATGCTGCAGGCGCTGATCGACAGGAGTCAGGAACACGTCGCGGGCGAGGTCAGGCTCAAACTCTACAAGGGCAACGTTATCGTGACCGGCCGCGAGAGCCCGCGCTCGCTGTACGCCTCCGACCTCGTCACCTTCGAGGACGATCGCGGCGCCTACGACCAGAAGGACGCCGAGGGCTTCATCAAGCTCAACGCGTTGCGCCTGCGCACGCTAGGCCAGCGCCGGCGCAAGCTCAACAAGGACTAGGCGTCGGACGCCCGGCGTGACTACGATGGCAACTGCTGAGGACAAAATGGAATTCGGCGTCTTCGATCATCTCGACCGCACCGGCACCTCACTCGCCGAATTCTACGAAGATCGATTGCGGATCGCGGAGGCCTATGACCGCGCCGGTTTCTACGCCTATCACCTGGCGGAGCATCATTCGACCCCGCTCGGCATGGCGCCGTCGCCCAGCGTCTTTCTTTCGTCGGTCGCGCAACGCACCCGCCGGCTACGGTTTGGTCCGCTGGTCTGGGCGATGCCGCTGCATCATCCACTGCGGCTGGTCGAGGAAATCTGCATGATCGACCAGATCAGTGGCGGCCGGCTGGAGATCGGTTTCGGCCGCGGCTCGGTGCCGATCGAGATCGAGTACTACGGCTCCGATCCGGCCGACGCGCAGGAAGTCTATACCGAAGCGGTCGAGATCGTGTTGAAGGGCCTTACCCAGAAAGTGCTCGATCATCGCGGCAAACACTTCACGGTCGACAATGTGCCGATGGAACTTGAGCCCTTTCAGAAGCCGCACCCACCGGTCTGGTACGGCGTCCACATGCCGGACAGCGCGGAGCGCGCAGCGCGCCGCAAACTCAACGTCGTCAGTCTCGATCCGCCCGCCGAGACGCGTCTGTCGATTGAGCGGTACCGCAGCGTCTGGGCGGAGACCCAAGGCCCTGGCGCGCCCCTGCCCAAACTCGGGCTCGGCCGGTTCGTGGTGGTGGCGCCAACCGACGCCGAAGCGCTGGCATTAGCGCGCCGTGCCTATCCGGCCTGGCATGCGAGCTTCACCTACCTGTTCCGCCGCCACGGCCGCTCGCAGTCGCATCCGCGGCCCGCGACGTTCGATCTGGTAATGGAGCGCGGGCAAGGCATCGCCGGCTCGCCCAGGACGGTAGCGGCGACGCTCGGGACGCAACTCGCCGAGACCGGCTGCAACTACATGGTCGGGCAATTCACCTTCGGCGATCTCACTGCCGCCGAGTGCCTGCGCTCGATCTCCCTGTTCGCCGACGAGGTGATGCCCGCGCTGCGCGCACGTGAAGCTGCCGATGCCGGCGTTGCGGCGCATGGGACCCATTGATATCGTCGCCCACCCATTCTCCCCGAGGAGCGATGCCCGTGAACGTGCTGGACCGTCAACCGATTCGGCTGGCCGCGGATGTCGGCGGCACTTTCACGGACGTTGCCGCCTTCGACGAGACGAGCGGCGAGCTTCGTCTCGGCAAGACGCTCACCACCCCGTCACGCCTCGTCGATGGCATCGAGAACGGCGTGTCGAAGGCGGGCGCGGCCTTCCGCGCTTCGCGCCTCTTCCTGCATGGCACGACGGTCGCGATCAACACCATCCTGGAGCGTACCGGCGCGCGTTGCGCGCTCATCACCACGCAGGGCTTCCGCGATATCTACGAGATCGGCCGCGTCAACCGGCCGGAATCCTACAACCTGTTCTTCAAGCGGCACGAGCCGCTGATCGACCGCGACCTGCGCTTCGAGATCCGCGAGCGCATGGACGCGCAAGGCACGGTGCTGATCCCGCTCGACGATACCGAGGTGCGCGCCGTGGTCGCGCAGGCCGTGGCGCAGGGCGCGCAGGCGATCGCCATCCTGTTTCTGCATTCGTATCGCAATCCGGCGCACGAACAGCGCGTCAAGGCGATCGTTGGCGAAATGCACCCGGAGCTGTTCGTCACGGCATCGCATGAGCTGTCGCAGGAGTACCGCGAGTTCGAGCGCACCTCGACGGCGGCCGCCAACGCCTATGTGGGCCCGAGGGTCCGCCGCTACCTCGGCGAGATGGGCCAGCACCTCGATGCCGCCGGCTTCGGCGGTGAGTTCCTGATCGTGCAATCGACGGGCGGCCTGTTCAGCATCGAGGAGGCGCAATCGGCCTGCATCAAGATGCTGGAGTCCGGCCCAGCCGCCGGAGTGATCGGCACCAAGGCGCTGTGTGACAGCGTCGGCCTCAAGAACGCCATCGCATTCGACATGGGCGGCACCACCGCCAAGGCCGGCGTGATCTACAACGGCGACGTGCTGATGATCGGCAGCGCGCTGATCGGCGGCTACGCCACCGGCCTGCCGGTGCAGATTCCGATGATCGACATCCAGGAGGTCGGCACCGGCGGCGGCTCGATCGCCCGCGTCGAGGTCGACGCCTTGCATGTCGGCCCGGAGAGCGCGGGCGCACAGCCGGGCCCGGTCTGCTACGGCCAGGGCGGCACCGAACCGACAATCACGGACGCCAACCTGATCCTTGGCCGGCTTGGCGCCGACCGTTTCCTCGGCGGCGAAATGCGCCTCGATCTCGACGGCGCCAACCGGGCTCTCGACGCCAAGATCGCCAAGCCGCTCGGCCTCGATCTGATGCCGGCCGCGGACGGCATCCTGCGCATCGCCACCACCAAGATGTCCCACATGGTGCGGTGGGTGACGACGGAGCGCGGGCTCGATGCCGCCGACTTCACGCTCGTCGCCTATGGCGGCGCCGGGCCGCTTCACGCCGCGATGGTGGCACGCGAACTGCGCATCGCCAAAGTGGTGATCCCGCGCGCGCCCGGACATTTTTCCGCCTACGGCATGCTGGTCGCCGATCTGCGGCGCGACTTCGTCAACACCTGGTTCAATCCGCTGGCCGATGTGTCGTTCGCGGCGGTGGAGGAGATTTACGCCGACATGGAGCGGCGCGGCCGCCAAGCCATTGCCGACAGCGGGCTGACGCTCGCCGGGGTAACCGTGCAGCGCTCCGCCGACATGCGCTATGTCGGGCAGGAGCACGCCGTAACGGTCGAACTGCCGCACGACCTGTTCGAGCGCCAGGATCGCGACGGAATCAAGCAGCGCTTCGATGCGGTGCACGAGACGCGCTACGGCTATTCGGCACCCACCGAGCAGGCCGAGATCGTCAGCCTGCGCTGCGCCGTGACCGGGTTGATGCGCAAGCCGGCGTTCGAGCACATTCCTGCCGGTGAGGCCGAGCCGCCCGCATCTGCCTTCCGCGGCAGGCGGCCGGTTTATTTCGCCGAGGCCGGTCAGCACGTCGACACACCGACCTATCATCGCCCCGATCTGCTCGGCGGCAACCGCATCGCTGGACCGGCGCTGATCGAGGAACACGCCTCGACCACCGTGATCCATCCGGGCGATGTGCTGACCGTCGATGCTTATGGCGACCTCGTGATCGAGATTTTCCGGAGATGACGATGGACGCTCAGCCAAGTATTGAACTTTCTCCGTTCGTCCCCGCGCAAGCGGGAACCCAGAACTTTGCAATTAGAAATGCACTCGATCGCGCGTCGTAAGCTGGATGCCCGCTTTCGCGGGCCGAACGGAGGGATGGGAACGTGTTGGAACAAGTACGTGGCAAAGCGAGCCCGGCCGCCGCCCACACCGATCCGGTGACCACCGAAATCGTGCGCAACGGTCTCATCGCCGCGACCGAGGAGATGAAGACCAACCTGATGCGCACCGCCTACAACATGATCATCTATGAGGCGCTCGACTTTACCGTCGGGCTGTTCGACGCGCAGGGCAACACGGTCTCGATCGGACTCGGCCTGCCGATGTTCATCCGCGGCATGAGCGACACCGTGAAGACCAAGCTCGCGCATTACGGCGTCGAGAACCTTGAGCCGGGCGATATCCTGCTGACAAACGACGCCTACATCACCGGCAGCCATCTCAACCACATGACGTTCACGGTGCCGGTCTTCTGGAACGGCGAACTGGTGGCGTTTTCCTGCTGCATGGCGCACTGGCCGGACGTCGGCGGCACGCTCGATGGCGCCACCACGGACATCTATTCCGAAGGCCTGCAGATGCCGATCGTGAAGATGTACCGCAAGGGCGTCATCAACGAGGAACTGGTTTCGATCATCCGCACCAATGTGCGGCTGCCCGAGCGCGCGATGGGCGACTTCCGCGCCCAGATCGCCGCGGTAAAGACCGGCGAGCGCCGCTTTCTCGAAATGCTGCAGAAATACGGCCGCGACGCCGTGGTCGGCGGCATCGCGGCCATCATGGACCACAGCGAGGCGTTGACGCGTGCCCGGGTCCGGGAGATTCCGGACGGCGTCTACGAGGCCGAATCGTTCATGGACGATGACGGCGTCAATGTCGGCCAGCGGGTGCCGATCAAGGTCAAGGTCGAGATTTCCGGCGACCGTATGAAGGTCGACCTCACCGACGTGTCGAAGCAGGTGCAGGGCTTCTACAATTCCGGTGAGACCGCGGGCCGCTCGTGCTGCCAGGTGGCGTTCAAATGCCTCACGTCGGCGCTCGACCTGCCGATCAACGACGGCCAGTTCCGCGCGCTCGACATCGTGCTGCCGCCCGGCCGCGTAGTCAGCGCCGTGAAGCCGGCCGCGATGCGGATGTGGATGACGTATCCGATGACCGTCATCGACACGATCTTCAAGGCGCTGTCGCCCGCGATCCCCGACGAGGTGATCGCCGGCCACCATGCCGACCTGGTGGTCGGCCGCGTCAACGGACGCCGGCCGAAGGACGACAGCTTCTACATCTATCTCGGCGGGCTGATCGGCGGCGGCTGGGGCGCCAAATACAACAGCGACGGCCGCAACTCGACCATCGCGATGAACGACGGCGACACCCACAACGGCCCGTCCGAACAGGTCGAGGCCAAATATCCGCTGCTCGTCGAGCGCTATGCGCTTCGGCCGGACTCCGGTGGCGCCGGGCGATTCCGCGGCGGTCTTGGCTGCGAGCAAGTGGTGCAGGCGCGGCATCCCATTCGCTTCAGCTCGCAGATGGATCGCGTGAAGTGCAAGCCGTGGGGCCTGGACGGCGGACTGTCGGGCCTCGGGAACGGCGTGGCGATCTCGCGCTTCGGCCAGGCCGAGGAACAGCGCTTCCACAATGGCAAGGCGCTGAGCCAGGTGCTGCAGGCCGGCGACGCCTATGTGCTGCGCTCGGGCGGCGGCGGCGGCTTCGGTTCGCCGCTCGACCGCGACCTGTCGGCGCTGGAGCGCGACGTGCGCTGCGGCTATGTGACGAAGGACGCGGCGGAGAAATATTACGGCGTGGTGTTCGACGCCGCGGGTAAGTTCGACATCGCCGCGACCGAAAAGCGCCGCGCCGAGATGCGCACGCAAGGGCTGCCGCACGACGAGCCGATTGCCGACACCGGCGTGCCGCCGCCTGCGCCCGGCCATCAGCATCACCACGACCACGCGCACGAGAAGCTGACCGAAGAGGAGCGCGTGGCGCTGGCGATGACGGGCCGCTGTTGTTCCTGATTAGCGCCGAACGCAGCGGACTCCGTAGCACGCTTGGCTACTGCTTCACCAGATCGCCCAACAGGCTCGCCGCCACCGACAGCTTGGAGAGCGTCAGGCCGGAATTGGCGATCTCCTGCACCGACACGCGAATGCGATCGACCTCGCTCTTGCGCGGCGCGACCCAGGCTTCCACGGCCCGGGGGCCAATGAGCCCGTCGCCCGCCATCGCGGCGGTCAGCCGGCGCTCGGCATCCCCGATCGAATCGAGCGCGCGGTCGAGCGCCAGCCGATCGAAATAATCCGAGACCTTGATGTCGCGCGCCGCGTGGGCGATGCGGTCGAGCCGGAAGAACGATTCGGCCGCGAAATAGGTGGCGGTCACGTCGGGCACGTTGCGGCCTGCGCGTTCGGCGACCGCGACGATGTCGGGCGCCGAAGCGAGTGCCGGCAGGTTGGCGATCCGCCGCGCGAGGGACTCGGGCACGCCGTCCTTCTTCAGTTCGGCCTCGTGGCGGTTTCGTGCCGTCACGGCGTCCGGCGAGAGCGCACCGTCGAGGGCGCTTTCGACTGCCGCAATACCGGTGCGGTAATGCTCGACGATAGAGGCGAGGCCCTTCGTCAGTTCGATGTTGCGCAAGAACCAGACCAAACGGTCGAGCAGCAGCTCCTCCACCGCCGCGTAGAGTTCGAGCTGCAGCTTGCCCGGTACGCGGTTGTCGAGCTTGTCGATCTCGCCATTGAGCTCGGACATGCCGTAGCTGTCGTGCACCGCCGCGAAAGCAAGCGCGATGTCGGGCACCGCCGCCCCGGTCTGATCGCCAATGCGGACCACGAGGGACGGGCCGCCGCGGTTGATCATCGAATTGGCAAGCTGGGTGGCGATGATCTCCCGCCGCAGCCGGTGGTGCGCGATAGCGTCCGGAAACTGCTCGGCGATCTCGCCTGGGAAGTAGCGGGTGAGTTCGTGCGCCAGGTACGGATCGTCCGGCACCCGCGACGTTACCAGATGATGACTGAGCGACAGCTTGGCATAGGCCAGCAGCACCGCCAGCTCGGGCCGTGTCAATGGCCGCGAGCGGCGCCGGCGCTCGGCGATCTCCATGTCGTCCGGCAGGAACTCCACCGCCCGGTCGAGTTCCCCGGCCTTTTCGAGGGACTGCATCAGCCGCTGCTCAAACCCGAGATCCTCCAGGCCACGCCGCTGCGCCAGCGACAGCGCCAGCGGCTGCAGGTAGTTGTTGCGCAGAACGAGTGCAGCCACGCTATCGGTCATCTGCACCAGCAGCGTGTTGCGGTCGTCGCGCGTGAGTCGGCCGTCGCGCATCGGCGCGGCCAGCGCGATCTTGATGTTGACTTCGACGTCGGACGTATTCACGCCCGCCGAATTGTCGATTGCGTCGGTGTTGAGCCTGACGCCGTGCAGCGCAGCCTCGATCCGGCCGCGCTGCGTCATGCCGAGGTTGGCGCCCTCCCCCACCACCTTGCAGCGCAGATCGTTTCCGGTCGCGCGGATCGGATCGTTGGCGCGGTCTCCGACCATGTCGTCGGCCTCGTTCGACGCGCGCACATAGGTGCCGATGCCGCCGAAGAACAACAGATCGACCGGCGCCTTGAGGATGGCGTTCATGATCTCGGCGGGCGTGGCCTTCGGCTTATCGAAGCCGATCGCCGCACGTGCTGCCGGCGACAATGCAATCTCCTTCAGGGAGCGCGAGAACACGTCGCCGCCCGCCGAGATCAGGGCCTTGTCGTAGTCCCGCCAGCTCGAGCGCGGCAGGTTAAATAGCCGCTGCCGTTCGGCGAAGCTCTTGACCGGATCGGGATCTGGATCGATGAAAATGTCCCGGTGGTCGAATGCCGCGACGAGCTTGATCGTCTCCTCCCGCAACATGCCGTTGCCGAATACGTCGCCGGACATGTCGCCGACTCCGACGACGGTGAACGGCGTCGCGCCGATATCGACGTCCATCTCGCGGAAGTGCCGCTTGACCGACTCCCAGGCCCCGCGCGCCGTGATGCCCATCTTCTTGTGGTCGTAACCGGCCGACCCGCCGGACGCGAACGCGTCGTCGAGCCAGAAATCATGCTCGGCCGAGATCCCGTTGGCGATGTCCGAGAACGTCGCGGTGCCCTTATCGGCGGCGACCACCAGATAGGGATCGTCATCGTCGTGACGGACGACGTTGTCGGGCGGGATCACGCCGCGGTCGCCGAGATTGTCGGTGATGTCCAGCAGCGTCGAGATGAACAGCTTGTAGGTGGCGACGCCTTCGGCCTGCACGGCCTCGCGCGTGCCGCCGCCCGCGATGATGCCGGGCAACTTTTTCGGCACGAAGCCGCCCTTGGCGCCGACCGGCACGATCACGGCGTTCTTCACCTGCTGGGCCTTGACCAACCCGAGCACCTCGGTGCGGAAGTCCTGTGGCCGGTCGGACCAGCGGATGCCGCCACGCGCCACCTTGCCGAACCGCAGGTGGACCGCCTCAACGCGCGGCGAATAGACGAAGATCTCGTAGAGCGGGCGCGGCAACGGCGCGCCGTCGAGCTTGCGGCTGGCATACTTGATCGCGATCAGGGGCTTCGTCTGCCCGTCCGCCTCGATCTGGTAGAAATTGGTGCGGATCGCCGACAGCACCGCATTTACGAAGTGGCGGAGGATGCGGTCTTCGTCCAGGCTCTCGACCTTGGCGAGCGCGCTCTCGATCTCCGCCACCACCGCGGCCTCGCGCGCCGCGCGTTCCTCGGCGGGGAGATTGCCTCGCGGATCGAAGCGTTCGTGAAACAGGTGCACGATCTCGGCCGCGACTGGCGCGTGCTTCACCAGCGTCGCCCACATGTAGTCCTGCGAATACGGCACCCGGATCTGCCGCAGGAACCGCGAGATGCTGCGGATCAGCGCGACGTCGCGCCACATCAGACCGGCATTGAGCACCAAGGCATTGTAACCGTCGCTTTCCGCCACGCCGGTCATGATCACCAGAAACGCGGCCTCCAGGCTCCCCTTCCTCGCTTCGATGTCCGCGGTGCCGCTGGCCGCGAGAAGCGCCATGTCGTGGAACCAGACGATGGGATCGGGCCCTTTGCGGTCGATCCGGTAGGTCCGCTCGTCGACCACCTGGAAGCCCATGTTCTCCAGCACCGGAACGCGATCGGACAGCCGGATCGGCCGGTCGTAGCTCCAGATCTTGAGGCCGACGGTGCCCCCATCCCTGCCGGCCCGGCGATGGAAGTCGACACCGAGCGGCCGGGCGGACGTCAGGCCTTCGATGATGCGGAGTTCCTTGACGGTCGTTTCCGGCGAGTAATTCTCCCGGTAGCCATCGGAGTACGCATCGCGATAGCGTTCGAACAGCGCCCGCGACCGGGCCGGATCGTAATGCTGCGCAAGCTTGTCGCCGAACTCGTCGACCCAGGTGCGCACGATGGCAGCCACCGCCGCTTCCAGCGCGGGCCGCGCCGGGTCCGCGGCCGTGCCCGGCTTGCGGCCGATGATGAAGTGCACCCGGATCATCGGGCCTTCCGGGAAGAACGGAAGGAAGGCGCTGACGCGGCCGTGAAAGGCATCCGCCAGATAGTCGCCGATCCGCTCGCGCACCGCACTGGTGTAGCGGTCGCGCGGCACGTAGACGAGCACCGACACGAAGCGGTCGAAGCGGTCGCACCGCGGCAGCACCCGCACGCGCGGCCGCTCGTCGAGCTGCAGGATCGCCTGCGAGAACTGGTAGAGCAGCTCGTCGTCGATCTGGAACAGCTCGTCGCGCGGATAATTCTCCAGCACATTGATCAGCGCCTTGCCGGAGTGTCCGTCGGGATCGAACCCGGCGCGGGTGATGACCGCGTCGATCTTGCGGCGCAGATAGGGAATCGAACGTGCGGAGCGCGTATAAGCGGTCGACGTGAACAGCCCGACGATGCGGAATTCGCCGATCAGCTTTCCGGCGGCGCTGAATCGCTTCAGCCCGACATAATCCATGTAGACTCGGCGGTGTACGCGCGAGCGGACCGCCGACTTGGTGACGATCAGCAGCGTCGGCTCCTTCAGGAACGTCCTGATTTCGGGCGTGATCACAAGGGGCTCGTTCCAGCGTTGCACGACGTGCACGTCGCGCGCGCGCAGGATGCCGAGGCCACTCTCGAACACCGGGTCGAGCGAGTCTTCGTTGGCCGAGAACTGATAATTGCGGATGCCGAGGAAGGTGAAATTATCGTTTGTCAGCCATTGCAGGAACTGGATGGCCTCGGCGATTTCACCGACTGGCAACGGGGGCGGACTGGCTTTCAGTTCGCCGATCACCTCGCCGACCCGGTCGAGCATGGCGCGCCAGTCCTGCACGCTAAGCTGGACATCGGCGAGCGCAGCCCCGATGGCGGCAGCGATTGCGTCGCGGCGCGTCTCGTCGTCGATCCGCGCGAAATGGACATGGATGAAGCTTTCGCGTGCCTGACCGGGCGCGGCGGGCCGCGCCGCCGCAAAGGCGAGCAGCCGGCCCTCCGGATCGCGCTCCACGGTGAAAATCGGATGCAGCACCAGGTGAACGTCGAGTCCTCGGTCGGCAAGTTCACCCATCACCGAGTCGACCAGGAACGGCATGTCGTCGTTGACAACGTCCAGCACCGACGTCGCCCTGAGTCGCTCTCCGGCCGCGGCCGGCTCGGGCGACGACAGGCGCACGCAGGGCGTCCCTGGCTTGCGCTGCACAAACAATTCCCAGCTTTGCGCCGCCAGCGTCGCGATCTCGCGCGCGTCGTAGCGCATCAGATCATCGGGCACGGCGCGCGCGAACAGCCCGGTGACGAATTCGGGTGGCACATCGCGACGGGTGTCCGCCAAGATTCGGCCGGCGGCCGCCAGCAGCGCCTGTGCGGCGCGCTCCTCGTCGCCGTGGTGAGAGGCATCAGTCATGACAAATATCCCGGCAGCCACAATGTGAGAGCGTTCTGCGATCAACGGGTGAAGTCTTTCCGATTTCCTGGGTTCCCGTCGAGAGCCAAGATCGGCCCGATCGTCCTACGAGGCAATATCGCGGCCCGGCCGAACGCGTTAGGATTATCCATCCGACAAGGGAGATGACAGCCGTGCCCCAGCCCAGCAAGACCGTTCTGAAGAAACGGCCGAACCCGACCAAACATGCGCCCGTGGCGGGTCGCAAGAAGGCCACCACGGTGCCCAGGCAGGGCGTCGACGACGACACCGAATTCATGGCACTCGACATCCCGCGCGGCAAGCTCTCGGCCGAGATGCAGGCCTATTTCGACAAGTGCGAGGAAAAGCTCGGCTACGTGCCGAACGTGCTGCGCTCCTATGGATTTGACGATGCCAAACTTCAGGCGTTCGCCGATTACCGGCAGGAACTGGTGCAGAACGCCGAGAACCTGTCCAAGCTCGAAATCGAGATGATCGCTACCGTGGTATCGGCGCAGAACCGCTGCTTCTACTGCATCACCGTCCACGGCAACAGCGTTCGCCAGCTTTCGGGCGATCCGATCCTCGGCGAGATGATGGTGATGAACTATCGCGCCGCACGGTTACCCAAGCGGCAGCGGGCGATGCTGGATTTTGCGCTCAAGATGACGGTCGAATCCTGGGCAATCGAGGAGGAGGACCGCGAGAGGCTGCGCCGCGTCGGATTTAGCGACCGCGACATCTGGGACATCGCGTCGATTGCGGCGTTCTACAACATGACCAACCGGTTGGCGTCGGCCACCGACATGCGGCCCAACACCGCATATCATGGCCAGGCGCGGTGACATGCGTCCCTGATTGAACGACGGCGGCGCCGCAACGTCCCCTCCCCGTCACGAGGGAGGTAGGACGCCGCGATCGCCTCGGGATTCTCGACCTCAAATCTCCACGAGCTTGTTCGGCAGTTCGTCGCGGTTGAGGGCACCAGGCGGAAAGTGCTGCGCCAGCACTGCGCCGCAAAGCTCGATGGCGGCGACAAAGCCGTCGCCCGGCTGATTGCGGCGCATGCCATCGATCAGCGCCTCGACCGCGCGATCCCAGACATCGGGCGTTACCTTGGCGTTGATGCCCGCGTCCGCAATGATCTCGGCGTAACGCTCGGCGAGTGACGCGAAGATCAGCACGCCGGTGCGATTCTCGGTCTGGTGCAGCGACTGCGCAAAGAACTGCCGCATCGCGAGCGCATGTGCACGGTCGTTCTTGGCCCGGCGCGGCACGATGCGGAAGCGGATCGACGGCTGCGACAGCGCGATGGCAATGGCAATGAACGCTGCGAGCTGAAGAAAGTAGATCACCGAAGCCGGCCAGAGCGTGAAGTGAATGAGCGGCCACGGCACAGCCAGCGCGATGACCGCCGCCCAGGCAACCGGCACCAGGCGATAGTCGCTGGCGTTGTGGGCAACGACGCAGAAGATTTCACCCGATGTCCTGGCCTCAGCCTGGCGGATCGACTCGGTGATGCGGTCTTTGTCGTTCTGCGAAATCATCGCCCACCAGATTCCTGAATCACCAGCTGCCCGACGAGCCGCCGCCGCCGAACGAGCCGCCTCCGCCCGAGAACCCACCACCCCATGATCCTCCGCCGGAGCCAGACCCGGACGACCATGACGAGCCCGAATCGCTCGGGATGACGATCCACGGGCTGCCGCGGCGGCGCTTGCCGGACTGGGCGCGAGATGAGGCGCCCACCATCATCGAGAACACCATGAAGAAGATGAAAATCAAAAAGATGATGAGAACGATCGTCACCCAGTCGGGCATCTGATCCGGGCGTTGCTTGGCGGCGCGCTGCTTCCATTCCTCGGCGTCACCGGTGAGCACCTGGATGATATCGTCGACGCCGCGATTGATCCCGCCGGGATAGTCGTTGGCGCGGAACCGCGGCAGGATCGAGTTCTGAATGATGAAATTTGAAACCAGGTCGGTGAGCGTGCCTTCGAGACCGTAGCCGACCTCGATGCGCACCTTGCGCTCGTTCGGCGCCACGATCAGCAGCACGCCGTTGTTCTTGTCCTTCTGGCCGATCTGCCAGTGGCGGCCAAGCTGATAGCCATAGTCCTCGATCGAGGTCCCCTGCAGGGACCTCAGCGTGACCACCACAACCTGGTCGGTCGACTTGGCTTCAAGGTCGGCTAGCTTCTGCGTCAGCGCCGCGTGCTGCGCTGGATCGAGGATGTTCGCTTCGTCGACCACCCGGCCGGTGAGCGCCGGAAACGTCAGCGCCAGTGCGATCGTGATGCAGGCAAGGAGTGAGAGAACGGTCGCGGTCGCGAGACAGACGGCACCTCCCCCCTTGCGGGCGAGGTCGGCGGCCGAAGGCCGCCGGGAGGGGGGTAACTTGGCTATACGTTCCACACTCGAAACACCCCCCTCCCCATCCCTCCTCCGCAAGGGGGGAGGGAGCGGAGCGAGCAAGCGGAGAGGAAATCGGTCAAGCCCGCGCTCGGCCTCGCACACAACTTCACCCGCAAATCAGAACTTCACCTGCGGCGGCTTGGTCACCTCGTCCGCAACAGTGAAGGTCTCCATCGGCTTGTTGTTGCGGTAGAGCACGGTTGCCCAGATCACGCCCGGGAACGTTCGCAGTTCGGTGTTGTAAGCGCGCACCGCCTCGATGTAGTCGCGGCGGGCGACCGCGATGCGGTTCTCGGTGCCTTCAAGCTGCGACTGCAAGGCCAGATAGTTCTGGTTCGACTTCAGGTCGGGATAGTTCTCCGACACCGCGATTAGCCGGCCGAGCGCGCCGGAGAGCTGGGCCTGCGCCTCCTGGAATTTCTTGAACGCTTCCGGATTGGTGAGGATGTCGGGCGGCACCTGGACCGTCATCTGAGTCGCGCGCGCCCTCGCGTTGATCACCGCTTCCAGCACCTGCTTCTCCTGGGCGGCGTAGCCCTTTACGGTCTCGACCAAGTTGGGAATGAGGTCGGCGCGCCGCTGATACTGGTTGAGCACGTCGGACCATTTGGCCTTGGCGTTCTCCTCCTGGGTCGGGATGGTGTTGATCCCGCACCCCGATACCATCAGTCCGAGCAGGACAATGAGCGCGGATGCGCGTGCGAAGGAGAAAAATCGCGACAAGCTGGTCATGTCAGCCTCCAGGAATCGATGACGCTTCTTAGCAGGAACGCCGCCGGTACTGTAGGCGGGGCCTGTCGCTGCGTCCGTGAACCGGCTGTGGCCGCCGCCATCACCACGGTGCGGCCATCGGCTGCTTGCTTGCAACGGCGACTTCGCGTGGATACTTCGGGTGGCACCGCCTCGGACCTCACGTCCCGGAGTCGCAATGTTCGCCGCCGTTCGCTGGACGCTTCTGCTGTTGGTTGCACTATTCGCCGGGTCCACGGCCGTCCTGGCGCAGGATGCCGTGCCCAATACAATTGCTGCGCCGGTCGCGTCCACATACGTCGCACCGGTTGTCGCCGGCGATGGCATGGTGGTGGCGCAGGAAGCTCGCGCCACGCGCATTGGTGCGGATGTGCTGCGCCGCGGCGGCAATGCGATCGATGCCGCGGTTGCCACCGGATTTGCCCTGGCGGTGACCTATCCGCGCGCCGGCAATATCGGCGGCGGCGGCTACATGGTGATCCATCTTGCCGACGGCCGCGATATCGCGATCGACTATCGCGAGACCGCGCCGGCTGCGATGACGCGCGACATCTTCCTCGACGAGAAGGGCGACGCCGATCCGCAGAAGTCGCGCGATTCGGCGTTGGGCATCGGCGTGCCCGGCACCGTTGCCGGGCTCGCGCTGGCGCACGCGAAATACGGCTCCGGCAAATTCACGCTGGCCGAGTTGATGGCGCCCGCCATCGACCTCGCGCGCAACGGGTTTCCGGTCGAGGACGATATCGCGGACTCGCTGCCGCGGGTCCAGCAGCGGATGGCGCGCTGGCCGGCGTCAGCGAAAATTTTTCTGAAACCGGACGGACAAGCGATGGCGCCCGGCGACATGCTCATCCAGCGCGACTTGGCCGAGACGTTGTCGGCTATCGCCCGCCACGGCCCGCGCGGATTCTACGAAGGCCCAACCGCCGAGCGCATGGCCGCCGCCGTGCAGGCGGCCGGCGGCATCATGACGACTGCCGATCTGCATAACTATCGGCCGATCGAGCGGGCCCCGGTGCGCGGCAGCTATCGCGGTTACGAGATCGTGTCGATGCCGCCGTCGTCGTCAGGCGGCGTGATCCTCATCGAGATGCTCAATATCCTTGAAGGCTACGACGGCCTGGCACGTGACGACGTGCGGCGGCTGCACCTGATGATCGAAGCGATGAAGCTCGCCTACGCGGATCGCGCGCTGTTCCTGGGCGACCCCGCGATGGTTGAAGTGCCGCTCGATCGCCTGCTGTCGAAGCCCTATGCGGCGGGCCTGCGCGCCGGTATCGATCCGGAGAAAGCACGGCCGTCGAACACGATCCGCTCCGGCACCGGGATCCGGCCCGAAGGCGACAACACCACGCATTTCTCGGTGGTCGACCGGTTCGGCAACGCCGTCTCCAACACCACGACGCTCAATTTCAGCTATGGCCTCGGCATGGTGGCCGAGGGCACCGGCGTCCTGCTCAACAACGAGCTCGACGATTTCGCCGCCAAGCCGGGCGCGCCGAATTTCTACGGCCTGGTCGGCGGCGAGGCGAACGCGCCGGGCCCCGGCAAACGGCCGCTGTCGTCGATGACGCCCACGATCGTGCTCAAGGACGGCAAGCCGTTCCTGGTCACCGGCTCGCCCGGCGGCAGCCGCATCATCACGATGGTACTGCAGGTTATCACCAACGTGATCGACCGCGGACTGTCGCTAGCCGACGCAGTCGCAGACTTGCGGTTCCATCATCAATGGTTCCCCGACGAGGTCTCGGTCGAGCGCGGGCTTGCGCCCGAACTGATCCGCGCGCTTGAGGCGCGCGGCCACCGCGTGGTCGAGGGGCCGCTCCGCGGCTCGGTCAACTCCATCCTGATCACGCCCGACGGCTTTGTCGGCGCCGCCGACCCACGGACCCGCGGCGCGCTGGCGGCCGGATATTGAGCTCCGTCACGACGTCGCCAGGGATTCCGCCAGGAGGGCCGACGCGTGAATGCGCTTGGGACGCGAGGCGCGACTGATCGGCCGATACCGCGAGCACGAGGGATCGTCGGCGCGCAACCGGTATCCGGTCGCAGCACGCCGGCGATTGCTCCGGCTCAAGCAACTACATCTTCAGTGCGCTCAGCATATTGGCGCAAGCGTCTGCGACCGCCGAGTTGGCCTCCGTGCCGCCCGGCATGGTCGCCCACCCGCCCTTGGTGATGAAAGTGCCCTGCTGCCAGGAGCTCACCTTCCTCAGTTCGGCCAGGTTGGCCGCGGCTTCCGGGCTGTGTTGAAACTTGTCGACGCAGATCGGAGCGAGCGCGGTCACGAGCGCCGAGCTTGCGCTTTTCTGAGTCATCTCTTTCGCAGTGCCGTCGGTTACCCATCCGCCCCAGGTAAATCCGATGATCAGGGTCGCGACTGCACCGACAACCGCGCCTTGCACCAGCCGCGTCAGCGATTCGCCTTCCAGAATGGCAGGTAGTTGCATGAGTTGTTCCTTCCGCCCGACATGTCTCGGAGCGAGGGCCGCGGAGACCCGAACGGGCTCCGGTCGCAAAGAATGAATTTCAAGTTGGATTGAAGGGCCGGCCGCTTTGATCTGGCGTTTCGGTCACCGACACCTTGCGCCTTCCAGCTGCCAAAGTCGACCAAAACGACCCGCCTGACCGATGTGGCTGGTCTTGGTGGAGAAGACCGAGTGCAGCCGTCGCCCTGCGCCCGCTCAGCTTCCGCCGCCGTCACAACTGCCGCTGCCAGCGTCGCAACTTGATCCCAGATGAAAGCCGCTGTGGCTTGCGGCCGGCGGCATCGACATCACATCGACCGGCGCATGGGAGCCCTGCGACGATTTGCGCTTGCGCACAGGAGCGGGCGACAGCGCCCAGATCATCAGCGGCAAGGCGACGGCGAAGACGATGAACAGGCTCAGCATGACGGGTGCACCTCCGTGCCCGATTCCAATCTGCCGACGCTAAGGTCACAGATGACCCGGCGCCGTGATCGGGATCACACTCCGGGGGTTTCAATCGAGAGCGCCCGCAACGTGCCGGCTGACTCACCGCCGCCAATTTGTTATCATGTTGGTATTCAGTGTTTGGCCATCCAGTATCCTAGCGGGCGCGTTCATCGGCTCGTCATTCACCTGTCTCACGCTTGTAATCATGGCTCGCCGATGAAGTTACCCAAGCATCCGACCGCGGTGTTCCGGCTGTGCGCCGCCCTGCTGGGCCCGATTGTCTTGTCGTCGGCGCCGATAGCCCATGCGCAGGACCTCGGTACGCTCAATCCAAAGCCGCTGCCGCCACTCGCCCATCCCGAGAGTCCCAAGACGCCGGCCAAGGAATTGTTCGCCCGCAAGGCAACGCCCGCGCCAATGGAAGCGCGCGCCATCGGATTTTACGCCAAAGGCTGTCTCGCTGGTGCCGTCGCGCTCCCGATCAACGGCAAGACCTGGCAGGTGATGCGATTGTCGCGTAACCGGAACTGGGGGCATCCGAGCCTGGTGGAATTCCTCGAGCGGCTGGCGGATCAGGCGCCAAAGACCGGCTGGCGCGGATTGCTCCTCGGCGACATGTCGCAACCGCGCGGCGGCCCGTTGCCCGCTGGTCATACCAGCCACCAGGTCGGCCTCGACAGCGACATCTGGCTCACCCCGATGCCCGACCATGAACTCACGCGCGAGGAGCGTGAGAACATGATGGCCACCATGGTCGTCGCCGAAAGCCGCAAGGACGTCGATCCCAAAGTGTGGACACCTGCGCACTTCAATCTGATCAAGGCCGCGGCCGAGGACCCGGTCGTGGCGCGCATCTTCGTGAATGCCGCGATCAAGAAGGCATTGTGCCGCGACGCCAACGGCGACCGTGCCTGGCTGAGCAAGGTGCAGCCGTGGTGGGGTCATGACTGGCACTTCCATGTCCGGCTGCACTGCCCCGCCGACAGTCCGGACTGCACGCCGCAGCCGGACCGGCCGGCCGACGACGGCTGCGGCAAGGCGCTCGATTCCTGGCTCGCCAAGGCGGCGCCGGCGCCCAAGCCCGACGCGAAGCCGGTGTCGCGCCCCGGTCCTAAAATGTCCCAACTGCCGGCCGCCTGCCGCCAGGTGTTGCTGGCGCAGTAATACGACCCCCCGCTTAGCGAGGCTGCCGAAGGCAATGGATGCGGGAGCCCCGCGCCGGTTCTGATCCCGGCACCTCGGGGTCAACAGATTGACGGAAAGGGTATTTTTACCGGACAGCCCCGGATGCTCGCCCGAAAGGCTAGGGGGACACTTTCTGCACGCTTAAGTCACTTGCATTTGAGGGTCGGCGGGTTAGCACGGAACTTCGGTTCGTTCTGGCCAAAGCCGCAGTTCTGGTGAAAGCCGCATTGCGCCACCGGAACCGGACTCAAAGCGGCGCAAGGAAAGCGGTATCTGGTGGTGGAGCTCGGCGAAAACGAAAGAAACTGCGCCCTTTTTCTCGACATCGACGGCACGCTGATCGACGTCGCCGCTGCGCCCGATTGCGTCATCGTGCCGATGGAACTTCCTCCATTGCTTGCGCGTTTAGCCGCGAGCCTTGACGGCGCGTTGGCGATTGTCACCGGCCGGCCGATACTGGACGTCGATCGCTTTCTGGCGCCGCAAAGGTTCATCGTAGCCGGGGTTCACGGAGCGGAATTGCGTTTGGCGCCCGATGGGGCGATCCAAAGCAGGGCCGAACCGCTGGATCCGGCGCTGATCGCGGCGATAGCGCAGCTTGTCCAACTCGATCCGGGGGTCATCGTTGAACTCAAGCAATTTTCGATCGCCGTCCACTACCGGATGGCGCCCGCCGCCCGCCTGCGGATCGCGGCGGAACTGCAGAAAATTCTCGACAGCGGGCCGGACCACCTGATTCTTTGCAAGGGGCGTGCGGTCTTTGAAGTCGTGCCGAAACACATCTCGAAGGGAGGCGCGATCGACGTTTTGCTTCAGCTTCCGGTCTTTCGCGGTCGCCGTCCGATCATGATTGGCGACGACATTTCCGATCTATCCGCATTCGAGGCCGTGGTCCGGCATGGGGGACTGGCATTGCGGGTTGCAGGCGAGCATTTTCCACGGGATATGGCCGAATTCGACGGACCAGCGCATGTCCGGACCTGGCTCTCCGACCTCGCAAAAAGACTTGAAGAATGACATCGTCGCTCGATCTCGCCGTCATTGGAAACAGCAATATCGCCGCTCTCATCGATCGCAGCGGCTGCATCGTGTGGACCTGCTGGCCTCGGATCGATGGCGATCCGGTGTTCTGTGCACTGATCAACGGCGACCGTCCGGAGGACGGATATTTCTCGATTGAGTTTGATGAGCCGGCGTCAACGGTACAGAGCTACTGCCGCAACACCGCCATCGTGCGAACGGTCGTCACTGCGGAATCGGGCGCGTCCTTTGCGATCACCGATTTCGCGCCCCGCTTTCGTCAGCACGGCCGCAACTATCGCCCGTCCATGATCGTGCGGCAGGTGGAACCGCTCGACGGGCTGTGCCGGCTCCGCGTGCGGGTGAGGCCGCGCATGGGCTATGGCAAACAAGCCGCCACCGCCATTCTCGGCAGCAACCACATCCGCTATGTCACGGAAGCCGGAGCGATCCGCCTGACGACCGATGCCCCGGTCAGTTACCTGGCAAGCGAAAGCGCCTTCGTGCTCACGCGGCCGATTTCGTTTATCGTTCACGCCGATGAGACGCTGCCCGATGTGATCTCCCGCCTCGCCCGCGAGTTCCACGACCAAACGCGGGACTACTGGCTCGACTGGGTGCGCAACCTCAACGTACCGTATGAATGGCAGGAGGCAGTGATCCGCGCCGCAATCACGCTCCAGCTCTGCAGTTTCGAAGAGACCGGCGCAATCGTTGCCGCACTGACCACCTCGATCCCCGAGGCGCCGCAGACGGAGCGCAATTGGGACTATCGTTACTGCTGGATCCGCGATGCGTTCTTCACCGTGCATGCGCTCAACCGGGTCGGCGCCACATCCACGATGGAGCGCTTCATCGAGTATGTGACGAACGTGATCGCACTCGAACGCAGTCCGGTCCTGAAGCCGGCCTACGCGATCCTGCCCGAAATGCAGCTTGAGGAGCAACTCGCCCCGGATCTCAAAGGCTACCGGGGCCACGGCCCGGTTCGAATCGGCAACGCCGCCGTGCATCAGGTGCAGCATGACGTCTATGGCAGTGTCTTGTTGGCAGCCTCGCAGATGTTCTTCGACGAGCGGTTGCCGAACAAGGGGGACGCCGCACTGTTCGCAATGCTCGAACCGCTCGGCACATGTGCGTTCACGCAGGCGCTCACGCCCGACGCCGGCATCTGGGAGTACCGCAGCCGGAACAACATCCATACCCATTCGGCTGCGATGTGCTGGGTTGCGTGCGACCGGCTCTCGCGCATTGCCGCGAAGCTCGGTCTGGCGGATCGTGCAGCGCATTGGCGCGAGTCGGCCGACGAATTGCGCGAGACTATCCTCGCCCGGGCGTGGAACGCGGAACTGAATTGCTTCACTGGTAGCCTCAATACCGACGAAATCGATGCCAGCGTCCTTCTGTTGCACGAACTCGGGATCATTGCGGCCTCCGACCCGCGGTTTGTCGCCACCGTGGAGAAGGTCGGGCAACATCTCGCGCGCAACGGCCATTTGCTGCGATACGCGCTGCCCGACGACCTCGGCGCCCCGTCGGCGGCGTTCACCATCTGCACGTTCTGGTATGTCGACGCACTGGCCGCCATTGGGCGGCATGACGACGCGCGCCAGATCTTCGAAACGCTGCTGGCGCGCCGTAACCATGTCGGTCTACTGTCGGAAGACATTGACCCCGCAACCGGCGAGCTGTGGGGCAACTTTCCTCAGACTTACTCGATGGTCGGCATCATTGTCGCGGCGATGCGGCTGTCGAAGGGCTGGGAGTCGGCGCGATGAACGGCAGGGCTAGTCGAACTGGCAAGCAATCCGTCGGGACCATCGGAAGACTTGCCCGGCGCCTTTCGAGCATCCGGCTCCTGCGCAGCCCAACGACAAAATATGTGGCGCTTGCAGTAGCTGCGGCCGTCATCATGATCGCCGCGCTCTCTCCGCTGGCCTCGGTCATCGTCGAGGGGTGGCTGCGGCGGGACGTCGAGTTGCGGGCGCGTCTCGTGTTCAGATCGATTCGCGATCAGGTCGCCGCCGGCATTTCGGCGACCCCGCACACCGACCTCAAGCCGTTCTTCGAGCGCCTTACCGACGATGAGCGGATACTCGCTCTCGGCTTCTGCACCAGCTCGGGGCAGTTGCTGTATGCGACCAAGTACCTGCCGAAGAGCGTCACCTGCAACAACGTGGTCCGCTCGAAGGACGACACCTTTGCGGTGATCCTGGATGACGGACACCAAATACACGTCAGCGCATTTCCGATTTCGTCCGGTTCGATCAACGGCCATCTGCTGCTGCTGCACGACCTGAGCTACATCGACGCGCGGGTCAACGAAGTGCGGTTCTACTCAATTCTCGCGCTCGTCGGGGCGGCGCTCGGCCTTGGATTGCTCGCTACCGCCGTCGTACTTGCCTTGCTGCGCCGTTGGACGAGCTCGATTCGCAGCGCGATCGCAAGCGTTCAGCGCGGCGGCGTCGACCTGGGGCTGTCCCAGCGCGGGGATTTCCCCGCCAGCAAGGAAATCCGCGCGCTGCTCGCCGAGTTTCGGGCGGAACGGGAATTCACCGACGGCATCTACGTCGAATGGTCGCCCAAGACGCTGCACACGCTGCTCGATCAGGAGTTGCCTGGCACCGAAGTGCTGGTCGTCTCCAACCGCGAGCCCTACATTCACAACTACCGCAATGGCGACGTCGTCCTGCAGATTCCAGCCAGCGGCCTGGTAGCGGCTCTCGAGCCGGTGATGCGTGCTTGCGGCGGCACCTGGATCGCACACGGCAGCGGCTCGGCCGACCGCGAGACCGTCGACGATAACTACCGCATCCGCGTGCCACCGGACGATCCCGCCTATACGCTGCGGCGCGTCTGGCTCTCCGATGCAGAGCAGGACGGCTATTACTATGGATTTGCCAATGAAGGGCTTTGGCCGCTCTGCCACATCGCGTTCGAGCGCCCGACGTTTCGCGAGCAGGATTGGGAGCAATACCAGGCGGTCAACGAACGCTTCGCCGACGTCGTCGCGCAGGAGGCCAACCAGGACGATCCGCTCGTCCTGGTTCAGGACTATCATTTTGCGCTGCTGCCCCGGCTTGTCCGGCAACGGCTGCCGAGAGCCACCATCGTCACCTTCTGGCATATCCCCTGGCCCAACTCGGAAACCTTCGGCATCTGCCCTTGGCGCGAACAGATCATCGATGGACTCCTCGGCAGCACCATCCTCGGATTTCATACGCAGCTTCACTGCAACTATTTCCTCGAAGCCACCGATCGCTTCATGGAGAGCCGCATCGATCGGGAGCTTGCCTCGGTCACCCTCGGCGGCCACGAGACCATGGTCCGCCCGTATCCGATCTCGATCGAATGGCCGCCGGCCGCGCTGGCGACGCAGGCTCCGGTGCCGGCATGCCGCGACGCCGTTCGGCAGCGCTACGGATTGCCCGCCGATGCGCGCATCGCCGTCGGTATCGAGCGGTTCGATTACACGAAGGGCATCCTGGACCGAATTCGCGCCATCGACGAACTCCTCATCCGGCATCCGGAATGGCGGGGCAAACTGGTCTTCATCCAGGCTGCCGCGCCGACCCGCAGCAAGCTGAGCGCCTACAGTACATTGCAGGCGGAAGCTGTTCGCTTGGCCGACGATGTCAACACGCGGCACGGCAGCGAAACCTACAAGCCGGTCTTGCTGGTGATCCGGCATCACGAGCCGGACGAGGTTTACGAGCTGTTCCGCGCCGCGGATGTCTGCATCGTCTCAAGCCTGCACGACGGGATGAACCTCGTCGCCAAGGAATTCGTCGCATCGCGCGATGACGAGCAAGGCGTCCTAGTGCTGTCGAGCTTCACCGGCGCTTCCCGCGAACTGTCGGAAGCATTGATCGTCAATCCCTACGATACGCGCAACATGGCCGACGTCATCGGAACGGCGCTGGCGATGCCGGCGAGCGAGCAGCGCGACCGCATGCACCTGATGCGGGACATGGTGCGCAAGCGGAATGTGTACCGCTGGGCCGCGCAGATGCTGCTGGACGCCGGGCAGTTCCGAAAGCGCGAGCGCATCCTCACCGGCGCGGCGTGAGCCGCGCCAACTGGTGGCGCATTGCCTTGCCGTCGCCCCCTCGGGCGTCAAGACCGCACCGCGGCACGCGGCTAGGTTCGATCTGGCGAGAAATTGGAGCGGGCGAAGGGATTCGAACCCTCGACCCCGACCTTGGCAAGGTCGTGCTCTACCCCTGAGCTACACCCGCATCCGAGAGGGTAATCCGGCCAATGCCGCGCGGAGCCCACTCGGGTTCCGCATGGACGTCGGCCGCTGGGGCAAGCTATGCCAAAAGGCGTCTCCCATTGCAACCGCCCTCCCCCGGCCATCCGGCCGCCGGCTTCCATCCCTTCCCGAGCCGCCCCCAATGCCAATCAGCCCGACCGACCTGTTCGCCGCCCTTGACCGTCTCGGCATCGCACATCCGACCGTGACCCATCCGCCGCTGTTCACGGTCGGACAGTCCCAGGGGCTGCGCGGGCAAATTCCCGGTGGACACACCAAGAACCTGTTCCTACGCGACAAAAAGGGCGCGCTTTACCTGGTCACGGCCGAGGAAGATGCCGCAATCGAGCTGAAGTCCCTGCATCGGCGGCTTGGCGCCTCGGGCCGCTTCTCGTTCGGCTCGGCCGACCTGCTGATGGAGACGCTCGGGGTCATACCCGGCGCGGTGACGCCGCTCGCCGCCATCAACGACAGCTCCGGCCGGGTGACGGTCGTGCTCGACGCCGCCCTGATGGAGCACGCGGTCATCAACTGCCACCCGCTCGCCAACACCATGACGACCTCGCTTGCCCGCGACGACCTCGTGCGCTTCCTGGAGGAGACCGGCCACCGGCCGCGGATCGTCGCGGTCACCGGCCCGGAGGCAGCGGCGCCTTGACGTACCGCATTGCAAACCAGGCCCCGGACACCATTTAATTGCCGATATTGAGGTTTCCGGCGCCGCCGAATTCGGCTTTAACCGCGAGCAAGCGATTCGCGGACTTCTGAGCCACCACACCAGGGGCAAGACGGATGACGATGTTTGAGAATCTCGGGTCAGCGGCGCCGGCCGTCGATGGCGCCGTCAAGGACACCACGACCCAGACCTTCATGAAGGACGTGATCGAGGAGTCCAAGCGCCAGCCGGTGCTGGTCGATTTCTGGGCCGAATGGTGCGGGCCCTGCAAGCAGCTCGCGCCGGTGCTCGAAAAGGTCGTCAAGTCGGCCAAGGGCAAGGTCAAGCTCGTCAAGATGGACATCGACAAGCACCCGCAGATTCCGGGTCAGCTCGGCATCCAGTCGATTCCAGCGGTGTTCGCCTTCGTCAACGGCCAGCCGGTCGACGGCTTCCTCGGCGCACTGCCGGAGGGCCAGATCGTCGCCTTCCTCGAACGGGTCACCAAGGACCGCATCGGCGGCGAAGAGAAGGACCTGCTCAAGTCCGCGGATGATGCCCTGGCCGAGGGCAATGCGGCCGGCGCGGCGGAGCTGTATTCGCAATTGCTGGCGGCCGACGGCACCAACGTCCATGCGCTCGCCGGGCTCGCGCGCTGCTACGTCGAGACCGGCGCGATCGAGCAGGCGAAACAGACACTCGCCATGGTGCCGGAAGCCAAACGCAACGATGCCGCCGTCGCCGCGGCGCAAGCCGCACTCGACGTCGCCGAACAGGCCAAATCGGTCGGGCCGATCGCCGATCTCGAACAGAAGGTTGCGGCTAACCCGCTCGACCATCAGGCACGGTTCGACCTTGCCGTCGCGCTCAACGCCAAGAGCAAACGGCAGGAGGCGCTCGACCACCTGATCGAAATCGTCCGGCGCGACCGCAAATGGAACGACGATGGCGCGCGCAAGCAGCTGGTGCAGTTCTTCGAGGCCTGGGGCCCGACCGACGAGGCGACCGTGGCAGGGCGCCGGCGCCTGTCGTCGATCTTGTTCGCGTGAGGCTGACGCGTTGGCGTCATTTCTGGCCTTATGCTGAGGAGCGACCGGAGGTCGCGTCTTGAAGCATGGTCGCAAGCACAGTGCCCGCCGCCATCCTTCGAGACACGGGCCATAGCAGGCGCAGCCTGCGTAGACTTGGCTGCGATGCCCGCTCCTCAGATGAGGTCCGGACACGAGCTCTAAGATTGGAGCACCGCGATGCCGATGAATGCAGTTTATGAGACGCCGTCCGATCTGCCCGACGTGATTCCGGTGTTTCCGCTTGCCGGCGCGTTGCTGCTGCCGCGCGGGCAGATGCCGCTCAACATCTTCGAGCCGCGCTACCTGGCGATGATCGACGACGCACTCAAGGCCGGGCATCGCATCATCGGCATGATCCAGCCCGAGACGGCGCATCCGGGCTCCGAACAGAAGCCAAATCTCTTTAAGGTCGGTTGCGCCGGCCGCATCACCCAGCTCGCAGAGAGCGGCGATGGCCGCTATCTGATACAGTTGACCGGCGTCGCGCGCTTTCAAGTCGAAGATGAGCTTCCATCCACCACGCTCTACCGGCAATGCCATGTACGCTACTCGCCGTTCATCGACGATTTCACAGCCCGCAAGGGCGAGGACGAGGTCGATCGCAAGAGCCTGCTGGAGGCGCTAACCGGCTTCCTCAAGGCCAACAATCTCAAGGCGGACTGGGAGGGCATCGAGAGCGCGCCGAACGAGGCGCTGGTCAACGCGCTCGCGATGATGTCGCCCTACGGCGCGGCCGAGAAGCAGGCGCTGCTCGAAGCGCCCGACCTCAAGACCCGGGCCGAATTGCTGGTCGCCATGACGGAGATCGAACTGGCCAAGAATACCGCGGGCGGCGACACGCCGCTGCAATAGCGCCGGGCGCCGCTACGTCCGCGAATTAAAGCCTTGAAACGAACGCATTAAGTTGTTACGTGACGCCTCGTGAGGCTTGACGGCCATTCCTTCTTGTTCGATTTGAGCCGTCCGCGGGTCGCGTGAACGAATTCCACGTCTTGGTTTTCGACCCGTCTCATTCAGCACTGTTCATCGACACCCCAGAACACGCGGGATGTCTCGTTTGTCCTGCGAATTGCGGGTCGTGCCCGCGAGCCGGCTGAGTCCGACTTGCGAACCAAAAATGGTGCCGTTGGTTAGTCCATCGGTCAGGCGCCGCTCCGATCGCTACACGAAAGATTCGTTCATTGAGCTCCTTTCTCCAGCTCGGCCTTGCCGAGCCCATCGCCCGCGCTCTCGTTGAGGAAAAGTACACCGACCCGACGCCGATCCAGGCCCAGACCATCCCGCAAGTGCTCGCCGCGCGCGATGTCGTCGGCATCGCGCAGACCGGAACCGGCAAGACCGCCGCGTTCGCACTGCCGATCCTCCATCATCTCTCCAACAGCAAGCAGCGGCTTGAGAAGCGCACCTGCCGCGTGCTGGTGCTGAGCCCGACGCGGGAACTGTCCGCGCAGATCGTCGACAGCTTCCAGACCTACGGCCGCCATGTCCGTCCGCGCGTCACGCTCGCTATCGGCGGCGTGCCGATCAATCGCCAGATCCGCGATCTGGTCAGCGGCGTCGACGTCCTGGTGGCGACGCCCGGCCGGCTGCGCGATCTCATGCAGATGGGCGCCGTGCGGCTCGACCGCGTCGAGATTTTCGTGCTCGACGAAGCCGACCGCATGCTCGACATGGGCTTCATCCACGACATCCGGGCGATCACCGGCAAGCTGCCGGCCCGCCGGCAGACTTTGTTCTTCTCCGCCACCATGCCCCACGAGATCGCCGAACTGGCGAAAGGGATGCTGCGCGACCCGGTCCGCGTCGCCGTCACGCCCGAAGCCACGACGGCCGAGAAGGTCGACCAGCGCATCATCCACGTCGACCGGGCCGGCAAGCCGGCGCTGCTGGTCGAAGTGCTGCGGCAGGAAACGATCGACCGCGCGCTGGTCTTCACCCGCACCAAGCACGGCGCCGACAAGGTGGTCCGCGCTCTGGTCAAGGCCGGCGTCGCCGCCGAGGCGATTCACGGCAACAAGTCGCAGAACCAGCGCGAGCGGGTGCTCGCCGCATTTCGTGCCGGTACGGTGCGGACGCTGGTGGCGACCGACATCGCGGCACGCGGCATCGACGTCGACGGCATCAGCCACGTCGTCAACTACGACCTGCCGAACATTCCGGAGAGCTACGTGCATCGCATCGGCCGCACCGCGCGGGCGGGCGCAGAAGGCTTCGCGATCTCGTTCTGCGACGGCGAGGAGCGCGCCTATCTGCGCGACATCGAGAAACTGATACGCATGACGATCCCGTCGACCGACCAGCGCGGCGAGCGGCGGCCTGCGGCCGAACCGCAGCCGAACCACGCCGCCAACGGGACCCAAGCTGCGAACGGCAAGCCGCCGCGACGGCAGAACCGCAAGCACCAGGGCCGGCCGCAGGAAGGCCGCCCGCAGCAGGGCCGCCATCGCGACGCGCCACGCAACGCCAATCCGCGTCGCGACGAGAGCCGGCGCGACGGCGCGAACCGCGGTTGGACGCCGGTCCGGCAAGGACAGGCCCCGCGCGCCGACCGGCCGGTTGCCGACACCAACGACATCGCGACAATCGCCTTCATGAAGCAACAGCCGAAGCGCGGCGGGCACGGCCGCGGCGCTCCCGCGCACCACCGCACACCGCGCTAACCGATCGGTCGGAGAAACAACATGGCCAAGGAAGAGCTGATCGAATACGACGGCACCGTCACCGAAGTCCTGCCGGACGGCAACTATCGCGTCACCCTCGACAACGATCACCAGATCCTCGCCTACATGTCCGGCAAGATGCGCAAGTTTCGCATCCGGACCGGCGTCGGCGACCGCGTGATCGTCGAGGTGTCGCCCTACGACCTGACGCGCGGCCGCATCAACTTCCGCCAGAAGACCGAGCGCGTGGCCGGCGCCGCGCCGGCCCGGCGGCAGAATTTCCGACGGCACTGATCGTTGAAGCGCATCATTCCGGGACCGGCTTAATTCCCGAGCCCTGAATCCATCTCTCAAGCATCGAGATGGAATTCTTGGATGACCGAACGTCTCTGATCCGGCTCGCCAACCGGATTTCGCCCTGAGCAGGAGCGCGTGCTATAGGCGTCGGCGGTCACTAGCCGCCACGTCTGGAGCACGCCCGTGAGCCACACCCCCGCCGACCAGCCTGCCGCAGAATCCGACGTCGACCCCAAGCTCCTCGAAATCCTGGTCTGCCCGCTGACCAAGGGACCGCTCGAATACGATGCCGAGAAGCAGGAACTGATCTCCCGCTCGGCCAGGCTCGCCTATCCGATTCGCGCCGGCATCCCGATCATGCTGCCGGAAGAAGCGCGGCGGCTGGATTGACGCTGTCGCATGTTCCGGTGAATAGCAACGGCTCGAGCTACGAACTCGGTGCCCACCCTCCCCTGGAGGGGGAGAGTCGCGAGCATCGCAGGCAAGTTTACGCGGCCAGCGTAGACTTGGCTGCGTGCGAGCGGGGTGAGGTGAGCCCGCCGCCTCGCTATCGCTCGGCGTCGACCCTCCCCCTCCAGGGGAGGGTAAGAGCAGCGTGCAGGACTGGAAGGAAACAAGCATGTTGAAAATCTGGGGACGCAACACCTCGTCCAACGTGCAGAAGGTAATCTGGGCGCTGGACGAGATGCAGGTGCCGTTCGAGCGCATCGATGTCGGCGGCGCCTATGGCAAGACCAAGGACCCGTTCTATCTGGCGATGAATCCCAACTCGCTCGTGCCCACGCTGGAAGAAGAAGACGGGTTCACGATGTGGGAATCGAACTCGATCGTCCGCTATCTCGCCGCCAAACACGGTAACCGCACGCTCGAGCCGGCCGACCTCCAGACCCGCGGCCGCGCCCAGATGTGGATGGACTGGCAGCTGTCCGTCCTCGGCCCGTCGATCACGCCGGTGTTCTGGGGCCTGATCCGCACGCCGCCGGAGAAGCGCGACCCGGCCGCCATCGCCACCGGCAAGACCAAGACCATCGAGTGCGCGCAGATGATGGAGGATCAACTGGCGAAGACGCAGTATCTCGCCGGCGACGCATTCTCCTACGGCGACATCCCGGTCGGCATTATGGCGTACCGCTTCATGCAGCTCATCCCGGAGCGCCCCAAGATGCCGAATCTCGAGCGTTGGTACGCGGCGATCTCGTCACGCCCCGCCTTCCAGCGGCAGATCGCCACCGTGCCGCTGAGCTGACGGATATCGAAGTCTCTTGTCATGCCGGGGGTCGGCCGAAGGCCGGAGCCCGGAATCCATACCCGTCTCAAAGACAAAACGTTGGATTCCGGACGCCGGAGTGGCCTACAGCGCCTCGCCGCGCAGAAGTTTGGGCACGTCGCCGCCGACAAGACCCGCGGCCTCGCGGATAAAGAAGTGCTTCAGGCCGGGCAGCCGGTCGACCATTCCAAGGCCGACATCGCGAACGAGCCGCAATACGTCGGAGCGGTTGGAGAACAGCCGGTTGAGGCCGTCGGTCGCCGCCCCCATCGCCATGGTGTCGAAGCCGCGCCAACGCTGATAACGTTCCAGCACCGCGAGCGAGCCCGGATCGAGCCCGAGCCGCGCCGCATCGACGATGGTTTCGGCAAGCGCCGCAACGTCGCGCAGCCCCATATTGAGGCCCTGCCCGGCAATCGGATGGATCACGTGCGCGGCGTCGCCGACCAGCGCGACACGCTCGGCGATGAAGCTGCGCGCAACCGCAAAGCCGAGCGGAAAAGCGCGGCGCGGACCGATGGCGGCGATGTCCCCGAGCTTCAAACCGAAACGGCGTTCGAGTTCGGCGTGAAATTCACCGTCGGGCAGCGCGACGATGCGCTCGGCCTCGCGCTTGTCTTCGGTCCAGACGATCGACGAGCGGTGACCGATTTCAGGATCGTCGTTGAGCGGCAGGATCGCGAATGGCCCGGCCGGCAGGAAGTGCTCCTCGGCGCGGCCGTGATGATCGCGCTCGTGCCTGACGGTGGTAACGATTGCCGACTGACCGTAGCTCCAGCCGTGGCTGGCGATGCCGGCCTGCTCGCGAACCGACGAGCGAGCGCCATCGGCCGCGACCACCAAACGCGCGGACACGGTGCGGCCGTCAGCAAGCTCGGCGTCGATGCGGTGCGATCCGGCTGGAAGGATTTTCGCGACGCCGACAGGCAGCAGATCGATGCCCTCGGCCTTCGCCTTCTCCACCAATGCGGCAAGCAGCGGCGCATTCTCGATCATGTGACCGAACGGCTCGCCGGGCGCGACATCGCCGTCGAAGGTCAGGAAGGTCGGCCGCACCGCGTCCTGCAGGCGGCTGTCGGTGATCACCATGTCGAGGATCGGCTGCGCGCCCGCCGCAACCTTGTCCCAGACCCCGATGGTCTCGAACAGCCGGCGCGCCGCCGCCACGATCGCAGACGCGCGCGCATCCGCCGGCTCCCGGGCCAGCGCCGGATCGGCGACCGCGACCGAGAATGAGGGTCCAAGCCCCTGGCGCAACGCAATCGCCAGTGCGAGACCGGCGAAGCCCGCTCCGCCGATCAGCAGGTCGATGGGCCGCGATGCTTGAGGTTGTTCCACGGCCGCCTCCGGAGTGAGCCCCAACTATACCACCGGGCCGCCTTTTGCGAACCGCAGCGGATGTGGCAGAAGGGGGCGCAATGTCCTCGCCCGTCCAAGACCTGCTGAAGATTCTCGACCTCGAACAGCTTGAGCTCAACCTGTTTCGCGGCCACTCGCCGCAAACCGGCTGGCAGCGCGTCTACGGCGGGCAGGTCATCGGCCAGGCGCTCGCCGCCGCGTGCCGGACACTCGACGTGACGGCCCGGCCGCCGCACTCGCTGCACGCCTACTTCCTGCTGGGCGGCGATCCCAAGGTGCCGATCATCTATGACGTCGAGCGCGTGCGCGACGGCCGCAGCTTCGCCACCCGACGCGTGGTCGCGATCCAGCATGGCGAGGCGATCTTCATCATGTCGGTCTCGTTCCATGGCGACGAGCCCGGCCTGGAACATCAGGCGAAGATGCCGGACGTGCCGACGCCCGAGGAGCTGCCGACGCTCGCCGATCTCAAGCAGCGCACCCTGCCGATGCCCGAACCGGTGCAGCGGTTCTACGAGCGCGAGCGCCCGATCGAACTGCGGCCGGTGGAATTCGACCGCTACATGGGCCGCAAGATCGAGAACGGCCGCTTTCATCTCTGGCTGCGCGCCAGCGGCCGCTTGCCGGACGATCCGGCAATTCACCGCTGCGTGCTCGCCTATGCGTCCGACATGGGCCTGCTGGATTCGTCGCTGGTGCCGCACGGACGAACTTTGTTCGAAAAGGAGTTCATGGCGGCCAGCCTCGACCATGCGCTCTGGTTTCACCGTCCCTTCCGCGCCGACGAATGGCTGCTGTACGCCCACGACAGCCCGAACCTCTCCGGTTCGCGCGGGTTCTCGCGCGGCCTGATCTTCACGCGCGACGGCACCCTGATCGCCTCGGTCACCCAGGAAGGGTTGGTGCGCGAGCGCAAGGTCGAAGCCTGACCACGGCAATATGACAGCGGTGCTGTCCCGATCTGCCCACAGGCTATTCTCCCGCGCCCGCTGGCAAATCGGCGCTTAATTTTCCGGCGCGATGCCGATATCGTGCGCAGATACTGCGCGCCGCGGAGTTTGCGAGCTCCGGCGTGCCCAATGTCGGGACTGGACACGGCCGGGGACGGCTCACGCAACGGAACAACTCCATGAAACTGATCATCGCGATCATCAAACCCTTCAAGCTAGAGGACGTCCGCGACGCACTCGTCGGGGTCGGTGTCCACGGCATGACCGTCACTGAGGTCAAAGGCTATGGCCGTCAGAAGGGGCACACCGAGATCTATCGCGGCGCCGAGTACGCGGTGAACTTCCTGCCGAAGATGCGGATCGAAGTGGCGGTGCCGTCCGAGCGCGTCGAGACGGTGATGGACGCGATCTCGAACTCGGCGCGGACCGGGCAGATCGGCGACGGCAAGATTTTCGTCACCGGCATCGACCAGGCGGTCCGCATCCGAACCGGCGAGACCGACGTCGACGCACTCTGATCGCTGACCACCGATACGGTTTGCCCGGCCGGCCGCCGGGACGCCGCACCAAGTCCACGCAAACGTGGCCTGCACAAACAAGAAAACGTCGACCGAGGGGGAGACCATGACAACAGTTGCTTTGGCCGTCCGGCTGGCGACGGCGCTCGGGCTTGCCTGCTTTGCAGCGCCGGCCTTCGCCGAGACCGCCGTCAAGATCGACGCCGCCGACACCGCATGGATGATTTCGGCGACCGGCTTCGTGCTGATGATGACGCTGCCCGGATTGGCGCTGTTCTACTGCGGCATGGTGCGCAAGAAGAACGTGCTCGCCACCATGGCGCAGAGCCTGGCCGCGCTCATGCTGACCTCCTTGCTGTGGTTCGTGGTCGGCTACAGCCTGAGCTTCGCCGGCGACGGCCCCTGGCTCGGCACCTTTGAACGCCTGTTCCTTCGCGGCATGGAGATGAACGGGGTTTCACCGTTTGCCCCGAACATCCCGGAAGCGCTGTTCATGATCTACCAGATGACCTTCGCGATCATCACGGTGGCGTTGGTCGCGGGCGCGGTCGCCGATCGGATGCGGTTCTCGGCGTTCGTCTGGTTCTGCGTGCTCTGGCTGCTGGTGGTCTACGTGCCGATCGCCCACTGGGTGTGGGGCGGCGGCTTCCTGGCCAAGGAGGGCGTGCTCGATTTTGCCGGCGGCACCGTGGTCCACCTCAACGCTGGCGTCGCCGCACTCGTCGCGGCCTGGGTACTCGGCAAGCGCTACGGCTACGGCACCGACAACTTCGCGCCGTTCAACTTGTCGCTCGCGGTGATCGGGACCGGCCTGCTCTGGGTCGGCTGGTTCGGGTTCAATGGCGGCTCGGCCTACGCGGCCAATTCGCGCGCCGTGTACGCCATCGTCGCCACGCATCTCGCGGCCGCGACCGGCGCGCTCACCTGGATGGCGATCGAATGGTGGACCCGCGGCAAGCCGTCGGTACTCGGCATGATTTCGGGCGCGATCGCCGGGCTTGGCACCATCACGCCGGCGTCGGGCTTTGTGCTGCCCTGGCATGGCGTCGTCATTGGCGTGATTGCGGGCGCGCTCTGCTACTGGGCCTGCACCTGGCTCAAGCGGCGGCTTGGCTATGACGACTCGCTCGACGTGTTCGGCGTGCACGGCGTCGGTGGCGCAACCGGGACGCTGCTCGTTGGCGTCTTCGCGGTCGGAGCGATCTCGGCGACCCCCGAAATGCCCGCCGGCTTCCCCGGATTGCTGGAAGGCAATCCCCGGCAGGTGCTGATCCAGCTCTACGGCATGGCGGCAACGCTGATCTGGTCCGGCGTGATGACATACGTCGTGCTGAAGGTCGTAGAACTCATGGTTCCACTGCGGGTCAGCCAGCAGCACGAGATCGAGGGGCTCGACGTCACGCAGCATGGCGAGGCTCTGCAGTAGCAGAGCGGCAGCGTGCGGGCGCGGACACACGGTCAAGTAGCTGAACTGTCATATTTCACAGTCTGGCTGCGTCCGATTGGCGAGGCGGACGCGGCCGTGATTCCAATTCAGGCGACTGACTAATTTGTATGCAGAAGTGGCCGGACTTTGTGCGGCGCCTCGGGCGCGGCATCGGCGGTTTGCATACACGATCGAGAATCTCTCTCAGTTTCAGTCATTTAGACACCCCGCGACGAACTGGCACGGCGCTTGATTGAGGACCCTCGGCATCGCTGCCGGAGTGTCCTTCCTGCCGCGACGCCCAGCTGAGACCGCCTGATCCGCAAGAACGCGGCACAGGGTTCAAGGGGGATTTGCATTCATGAAAATCGTCATGGCCATCATCAAGCCGTTCAAGCTCGACGAGGTCCGTGACGCCCTGACGGCGATCGGCGTGCACGGGATGACCGTCACGGAGGTCAAAGGCTACGGGCGTCAGAAGGGCCATACCGAGATCTATCGCGGCGCAGAGTATGCGGTGAGTTTCCTGCCGAAAGTGAAGATCGAAGTGGCGGTTGCGTCCGACCAGGTCGACAAGACCATCGAGGCCATCACCACCGCTGCCAAGACCGGCCAGATCGGAGACGGAAAGATCTTCGTTCTCGGCCTCGACGCCGCCGTGCGCATCCGCACCGGCGAGACCGACGCTTCGGCACTCTAATCCCGCATCTCAAAGGCCATCGACAGGAGTTATCATGACGTTCAAAAAAACAAGCCGTGCGGGACAGATCGCTCTCACGCTCGGTGTTCTGCTTGGCATCGCGTTCGCCGTGTTCGCGACCGGTTCGGCCTGGGCGGAAGAAGCGGCGGCGCCGGCGCCGACCTTCAACAAGGGCGACAACGCCTGGATGATGGTCTCGGCCGTTCTCGTTCTGCTGATGACCATCCCCGGCCTGGCGCTGTTCTACGGCGGCATGGTGCGTTCCAAGAACATGCTCTCCGTGCTGATGCACGTGTTCTACACCGTGTGCATCTGCATGCTCATCTGGGTGATTTATGGCTACAGCCTCGCCTTCACCGGCGGCTCGGCCTTCATCGGCGGCTTCGACAAGCTCTTCCTGAAGGGCGTGACGGCCGACTCGCAGGCCGCAACCTTCTCGGTCGGCGTGACCATCACGGAATACATCTACATTGCCTTCCAGATGACGTTCGCGGCGATTACTCCCGCGCTGATCGTCGGTGCCTTCGCCGAGCGCATGCGGTTCGCCGCGGTGGCGCTATTCATCCCGCTGTGGGTGACGTTCGTCTATTTCCCGGTCGCCCATATGGTCTGGTACTGGGCCGGCCCTGACGCGATCGACGCCGCCGCCAAGGCACTTGCCGCTGCGACCGATGAAGCCGCCAAGACCGCCGCACAGGCCAAGCTCGACGAGGTATTGGCGGACGCCGGCCAGATCTTCAAATGGGGCGCGATCGACTTCGCCGGCGGCACCGTGGTGCACATCAATGCGGGCATCGCCGGCCTGGTCGGCGCGCTCGTGGTCGGCAAGCGCGTCGGCTTCGGCAAAGAGATCATGGCGCCGCATTCGCTCACCATGACGATGATCGGCGCCTCTCTGCTGTGGGTCGGCTGGTTCGGCTTCAATGCCGGCTCCAACCTCGAAGCCACCGGCGGTGCCGCTCTGGCCATGATGAATACCTTCGTTGCGACCGCTGCGGCGGCGTTGTCCTGGATGTTCGCCGAATGGATGGTCAAGGGTAAACCCTCGATGCTCGGCGCGCTGTCCGGCTGCATCGCCGGCCTGGTCGCAGTCACGCCGGCCGCCGGCTTCTCCGGCCCGATGGGTGCGCTGGTGCTCGGCCTGATCGCCGGCGTGGTTTGCCTGTTCTTCTGCACCACCGTGAAGAATGCGCTCGGCTACGACGACGCGCTCGACGTATTCGGCGTCCACTGCGTCGGCGGCATCGTCGGCGCGCTCCTCACCGGCATCCTGGTCAACCCGGCGCTCGGCGGCGCCGGCATCATGGACTACGTCACCGGCAAGATCGCCGACTACGACTTCACCGCGCAGATGATAGCCCAGTGCAAGGCTGTCGCGACCACGCTGGTGTGGTCGGGCGTGGTCTCGTTCATCCTCTACAAGATCGTCGACGTCCTGGTCGGATTGCGGCCGTCGGTCGAGAAGGAACGCGAAGGCCTCGACATTACCGATCACGGCGAACGCGCCTACACGGCCTGAGCGCCGGCATGAGATACGGTTAGGGCGGACGACCCGGCACCGCCCTCGCCGTCGGGAGGCCCCAGCGCAAGCTGGGGCCTCTCACTTTTTTGTAGTTGCCGGATCGACCCTTACGCGAAGTACGATGAAACGCGTCACCAACCGGCAGGCGGGGATGTGCTAGTTTGCCGCCACCTCCGCACGCGCGCCTTTGCACGGGAGTGCAGAGCCAAAGAATGAGAGGTGATCGAGTGAGCAAACGCGTCCAGCGCCGCCAATTCATCGGACTGCTCGGCGGTGCGGCCACCGCATCTTCGGCCTTGTGGCCGCTCGCGGCGCGCGCACAGCAACCGGCAGTGCCATTGGTCGGCGTGCTGCGCAGCACGCCGGCGGCGCCATTTGCCCACCTGATCGAGGCGCTGCGTCAGGGCCTGAAGGACGAAGGCTTGGCCGAAGGACGCAATTTTGCCCTTGAGCAGCGCTGGGCGAACAATCAGCTCGGACGGCTTCCCGAACTGACGGCCGATCTCATTCGCCAGCAGGTATCGGTGATCGTCGGCAACCAGCAGGCCGTCGCCGCGGCGAAGGCCGCGACTACCACCATTCCGATCGTATTCGTGGTGGCGGACGATCCGGTCAAGAGCGGACTGGTCGCCAACCTCAACCGTCCGACCGAGAACCTCACCGGCGTTACGTTCTTCGGCGGCAGCGAACTCAATCCCAAGCGTCTGGAGCTGCTGCACGAGCTCGTTCCCAAGGCCGTCACGGTCGCGATCCTGCTCGATCCCAACTACGAGGCGTTCGTACAGGAACTGCCGGACACCGAGGCGGCCGCGCGGGCACTCGGGCTTCGTACCGTCGTCGTGAAGGCCGGGAGCGAAGCCGGCCTTGCGGCGGCATTCACCAGTGTCGCGCAGTCCGGTGCCGGCGCCATGCTGGTGTCGGGCGGGCCATTCTTCACCAGCCAGCGGCGAGCACTGGTTGAACTGGCGGCGCGTCATCGCATTCCGGCGATCTACGATCTAGTGGAATTCGTGCAGGCCGGCGGGCTCATCAGCTATTCGGCGAGCATCGCCGGCGCGTACCGCCAAGCCGGAGTCTATGCCGGGAAGATTCTCAAGGGGGCCAAGCCATCCGACCTGCCGGTGTTGCAGCCGATCACGTTCGAGCTGGCGCTCAACCTCAAGACCGCCCGGACACTCGGACTCAATGTGCCGCCATCGATCCAGTTGCGCGCCGACCAGGTGATCGAGTGACCGACCGGCCGAATCGGTGGCTTACCCGTCATCCCCTCTTCTAGATGGAGCCCCCTTGCGCGACGCCGCCTCGGGCCGCATTAGTCCCCGCCGATGACCATCTCCGAACGCTCCCCCTCCCCGCCGCCACGGAACGACCAGGGCCGCTCACCCTTCGTCCGGCTGCGCGAACTGCTTGGCGACCTGCCGCCCGGCAAGCCGGCAATCAGCCTCGCGGTCGGCGAACCGCAGCACGCCGTGCCGACATTCGTTGGCCCAGTTCTGGCCGCCCATATCGCTGAATTCGGCAAGTACCCGATGAATAAGGGGCTCGACGAGTTCTGCCTGGCGGCGGCGCAGTGGCTCGGCCGCCGCTACCGGCTGCCGCGCCCGATCGACCCGGCAACCGAGGTGCTGGTGCTCAACGGCTCGCGCGAGGGGCTGTTCCTCGCCGCGATCGCCGCAACCCGATGGGTCAAAGACCGACGCGGCCCGCCCGCGATCCTGACGCCGAACCCGTTCTACGGCGCCTACGAGGCCGGCTCGATGGCGGCCCATTGCGAGACCGTCTACCTGCCCGCCACCGCCGACTCCGGCTTTTTGCCCGATCTCGATTCGCTGTCCGACGACCTCTTGGCCCGCACGGTGGCGTTCTACCTGGCGTCACCGGCAAATCCGCAGGGCTCGGTGGCAAACCCGGCCTACTTCAAGAAGCTCGTCGAGCTTGCGCGGCGATTCGGCTTCATGGTCTTCAGCGACGAGTGCTACTCGGAAATCTACACCCAGAGGGCGCCGCCCAGCATCCTGGAAGCAGCCGGTCCCGACTACCGCAACGTGGTGATGTTCCAGTCGCTGTCGAAGCGCTCGAACCTGCCCGGGCTGCGCATTGGCTTCGTCGCCGGCGACGCCAAATTCCTCGCCAGCTTCCTCGATTTCCGTAACGTCTCCTCGCCGCAGGTGCCGATCCCGGCGCAGCGGGTGGCGATCACCGCCTATGGCGACGAGCGGCATGTTGAAGAGAACCGCCGCCTCTACGGACTGAAGTTCGATCTGGCCGACCAGATCCTCGGCGACCGCTACGGTTACCGCCGCCCGGCCGGCGGCTTTCTGCTGTGGCTCGACGTGTCGGCCCATGGCAGCGACGAGGAGGTGACGCTGCGGCTGTGGCGCGAGGGCGGCGTACGGGTGGTGCCCGGCAGCTACTTGGCGCGCGACCAGGCCGACGGCTCGAACCCGGGCCGCGGCTACATCCGGGTCGCCATGGTGCAGGACCAGGAAACCACCGCCGAAGCCCTCCACCGCATGGTCGAGGTGCTCGGCTGATGATGAGTCCTCGCTGTCTCGCTCCCCTCCCCCCGCGAAGCGGTGGGGTGGGGTCGGGGGTGGGGGGCATTGGATTTCGCGGCTATACCCCCCACCCCGGCTCGCTTCGCTCGCCGACCCTCCCCACCGCTTCGCGGGGGGAGGGTAAACTGCGGCGCCATCCGTTCTTATCGAACCGGCCGATATCCGGTGAAATTAACCACTGCGCCGGGCTCTTAAGGATACTGGCAACTTATTGATCCTAGGGTGGGCTTGGGTTCGGCCGCCGTATCGTTCTCGCCGCGCGATGTTGCGGAACTCGAACCGCCACGCCTGAAGGACGTTACCGCATGCGGGCAATCGAACGCGGCCTTGAAGGCCTCGGTCTCCTTTCCGATTCGCTGCGTGAGCAGCTCAGCCGCCGGCTGCGCGAACTGAGCGGCGTGGCGCTCGTCCTGCTGGCGTTGGCATTGGCACTGGCGCTGGCGACCTGGTCGGTCAAAGACCCATCGCTCAGCCACGCCACCAACACGCCCATGCGCAACATGCTGGGCGTACCGGGCGCCGTCGTTGCGGACCTTCTGATGCAGTTGTTCGGCATCGCGTCGATCGCTCTGGTCCTGCCGATGGCCATCTGGGGCTGGTGGCTGATGACGCATCGGGCGCTGTGCCGCGAAGGGCTGCGGGTGTTGTTCTGGATCGTCGGCGTGGCGCTCGCCGCCGGCTGTGCCGCCGCGCTGCCGCGCGGGACCGGCTGGCCGTTGCCGGCCGGCCTCGGCGGCGTGGTCGGCGATGCCATGATCCGGCTCCCGACCTGGCTCGCCGGCGGCGCGCTGACCGGATGGACACGTCACGTGATCGTCCTCACGACTGGCCTTGCCACCGTGGTCTGCCTCGCTCTGACGGCCGGCTTCGGCCTGCGCCATCCGCCCAAGCCAAAGAAGGCCACAAAGCCGGCGCCGGCGGTAACCGCAAAGCAACCCGGGCGCGACGACGAGGAGGAGGAAGAGCGGGCGTGGATTTCGCTCGGCTGGCTGGCGCACGAATTCCTCAGCCTGAAGGCGCGGATCTTCCGCCTGTTCGCTGGCCGTCCGCCCGCGACGCCGATGCCAGTACCCCCGGTCGCGAACCAGGGCCGCGTCGAACCGCGCTTCGAAGGCGCGACGCTGGCCACTTTGGCGCCGCAACTCGACGACGAATTGGCCGCCGAGGAAGACGAGGTCGAGGAGGAGGATGAGGAGCCGGCCCGCCCCGTCCCGCGCAAGCCGAAACCCGCGCCCCGGCCGAAGAAATCCGGCGGCTACCAGTTGCCGCCCCTCGACCTGCTCGCCATGCCGAAGTCGACCGGGCGGGCGACCTTCAGCCCCGAGGCGCTGCAAACCAATTCGACCGCGCTCGAAGGCGTACTGCAGGATTTCGGCGTGCGCGGCGAGATCATCAACGCGCGGCCGGGCCCGGTGGTCACGCTCTATGAGCTCGAACCCGCACCCGGCATCAAATCGTCGCGGGTGATCGGGCTCGCCGACGACATCGCGCGCTCCATGAGCGCGCTCTCGGCCCGCGTCGCCGTGGTCTCGGGCCGCAACGCCATCGGCATCGAGCTGCCGAACCCGACCCGTGAGAAGGTGTTTTTCCGCGAGCTTCTGGCCACCAAGGAGTACGACGACTCCACCGCCAAGCTGCCGCTCTGTCTCGGCAAGTCGATCGGCGGCGAACCGGTGATCGTCGACCTCGCCCGCATGCCGCATCTGCTGATCGCCGGCACCACCGGCTCGGGCAAGTCGGTCGCCATCAACACCATGATTCTGAGCCTGCTGTACCGGCTGAAGCCTGAGCAGTGCCGCCTCATCATGGTCGATCCGAAGATGCTCGAGCTTTCGGTCTACGACGGCATTCCGCACCTCCTCACGCCGGTCGTCACCGACCCGAAGAAGGCGGTGGTCGCATTGAAGTGGGCAGTGCGCGAGATGGAGGAGCGCTACAAAAAGATGTCGAAGCTCGGTGTGCGCAACATCGACGGCTTCAACACCAGGCTCGCCGAGGCCAAGGCCAAGGGTGAGGCGCTGTCGCGCACCGTGCACACCGGCTACGACAAGGAGAGCGGCGAGGCGATCTACGAGAAGGAAGAGCTCGACCTCGAACCGTTGCCCTACATCGTCATCATCGTCGACGAGATGGCCGACCTGATGATGGTCGCCGGCAAGGACATCGAAGGCGCGGTCCAGCGGCTTGCCCAGATGGCGCGCGCCGCCGGCCTGCACGTGGTTCTTGCCACCCAACGGCCGTCGGTCGACGTCATCACCGGCACCATCAAGGCGAACTTCCCGACCCGCATCTCCTTCCAGGTCACCTCGAAGATCGACAGCCGCACCATCCTGGGCGAGCAGGGTGCCGAGCAGCTCCTCGGCCAGGGCGACATGCTGTACATGGCGGGCGGCGGCCGAATCAGCCGCGTGCACGGCCCGTTCTGCTCCGACGACGAGGTCGAGAAGATCGTCCGCCACCTGAAATCCCAGGGTACGCCGCAATACCTCGAAGCGGTCACGGCGGCCGAGGAGGAGGTCGACGAAGACGGCAACCCGGTGTTCGACGCCAGCGGCATGGGCCAGGCCGGCGACGCTACCGACCTCTACCAGCAGGCGGTGCAGGTCGTGCAGCGCGACAAGAAGGCATCGACCAGCTACATCCAGCGCCGGCTGCAGATCGGCTACAACCGCGCCGCCTCCCTGATCGAGCGGATGGAGCAGGAAGGCATTGTCGGCCAGCCCAACCACGCCGGAAAGCGCGAAGTTCTGGTCCCTGGCGACGAAGAGCGCTACTGATCCGGAATTCCGGCTGATCCGTTCCGCGTTATTCCGGGGAGGGCCTGAGGGTCCGGCGCCGGAATCCATCTTTCGTCGGCCGACGTAAATTCCGGTCTCGCGCTGACGCGCGCCCCTGAATAATGCCGAGAATCCGACCCGAGGGCCTTTACCTGCGACCGAAAATGAGCCGTGATCTCGCCACATCGGCCCAGTATTCCAAAACGAAGCGGTCAGGGGCCGGAGCGGAGAGGGATGATGGCTGGCACAAGCCACCGGGGGATATTGGTCGGCGCGTTGATCGGTTGCATCGCGGTTCTGTCCGGCCAAGCCTCGGCCCAAGTGCCGTTGCCGACCCCCGCACCCCATGCAAAGGACCGGAGCGGCACGCCACCCCAGACCGCACGCCAGGGTCAGCCCGCCGCTCCCGCGGAGGCGCCTTCCTTCAATCCGTTGAGCGGCCTCAAGTCGCTGTTCAAGCTTGACCGCCCATCCGAGAAATTCGACGCCAAGCAGCGTGCGCAGGTCGACCGGGTCAGCCAGTATCTCTCCAGCGTTCACCAGCTGATCGGCAAATTCGTGCAGGTCGGCCCAGATGGCGGCCGGGTACGCGGCAACTTCTACATCCAGAAGCCGGGCCGCGTCCGCTTCGAATATGATCCGCCGACCCCGATCGACATCATCGCCGACGGTCGTTCGGTGATCGTGCGCGACCGCAAACTCGCCACGCAGGATCTCTACCCGCTGTCGCAGACGCCGCTGCGCTATCTGCTGGCCGACCGCATCGACCTCCTGCGCGACACCAATGTGGTCAACGTCCATTCCGACGACGTGTTCGTCACCGTCGTGATCGAGGAGAGCCAGCCGCTGATCGGCACCAGCAAGTTGATGATGATGGTCGGCGCCAAGGACTACCAGCTCAAGCAGTGGACGGTCACCGACCCGCAGGGCTACGACACCACCGTCGCGGTCTCCAACCTCGACACCAAGACGCGACCCGATCCGGACATGTTTACGATCGTTTACGACCGGAACATGCAGTAACGCCTCGCCCGCGTCGCGAAGCCAAGCATCCTTACAAGCGACGAACTCGGTGCCCACCCTCCCCTGGAGGGGGAGGGTCGCGAGCATCGCAGGCAAGTTTACGCAGCCTGCATGCGAGCGGGGTGGGGTGAGCTTTCTCGCCAACAAGTTCACCCCACCCCGCCGCCTCGCTATCGCTCGGCGTCGACCCTCTCCCTCCAGGGGACGGTAAGAGAGAGAGAGAGAGAGAGCGGAGCGCGTGGTCGCGATCAATTGAAATTTGGTCTAACTATCGAACCCATGCGTCTCACCGTCACGACCTGGAACATCAACTCGGTGCGGCTGCGCATCGACACGGTGGCGCGGTTCATCAAGTCGGCGAGGCCGGACGTCCTCTGCCTGCAGGAAACCAAATGTCCCGACGACCGGTTTCCGCTCAAGCGTTTCAAACGCCTCGGCTATGAGCACGTCGCACTGAACGGCCAGAAGGGCTATCACGGCGTCGTCGTGCTCTCGCGCCTTCCGTTCGAGAGCTTCGACATCCAGTCGTTCTGCGGCAAGACTGATTGCCGGCACATCGCAATGACCTTGGGCGAACGCGCCGGGCTGCGCGACCCGGTTACCGTGCACAATTTCTATGTGCCGGCCGGCGGCGACGTCCCGGACCCCGAGGTCAATCCGAAGTTTGCGCACAAGCTGTCGTTCCTCGACGAGATGCACACCTACGAGGCGCTGCGCTGCGACGCGAATCGCCGGATGATCCTCGTCGGCGACCTCAACGTCGCGCCGCTCGAGCACGACGTCTGGAGCCACAAGCAGATGCTCCGCGTCGTCTCCCACACGCCGGTCGAATGCGAAAAACTCACCGGCGTGCAGCGCATCGGCGGCTGGGTCGACGCCATGCGCATGATGGTGCCCGAACCGGCCAAGCTCTACACGTGGTGGAGCTATCGCTCGCCCGATTGGGCGGCCGCCGACAAGGGCCGCCGGCTCGATCACATCTGGGTCGCGCCAGCGCTGGCCGACCGGGTCGCCGGCCTCAAGGTGTCGAGGGATTCACGCGGCTGGCCGCGCCCGTCCGACCACGTGCCGGTGACGGCCACGCTCGACGTCGATTGATCAAGACATTGGGTGGCGAGCCGTCCAGCTCGGTTGGAGCTGATCCTGTTCGAGTTGACATGAGCCCTATCCCCGTTCGTTCCCGCGCAAGCGGGAACCCAGGGATGCGCGGTGTTTGTGAATTCTGGGTCCCCGCTTGCGCGGGGACGAACGGAGAGAGTGGCGATTCCATCGGGGCAAGATGGGGACGAGACCGACGTTGCCGACATTTCATCGGCGTTGTTACATGCCGGCCTTGGCGACTTTCGTTTTCGACCTGGAGCCTCGCTTGCCGGAAGCGACTTGCTCGGCTTTGACGGCTTCAGGCTTGGCCTGGTCGGCGACCTGCACCCGGCCGTCGCGCAGCCTGGCGGCGATGCGGCGCCAGTCGCCCGCCGACTGGATATGCGCCGGATCGGCACCCGGCATCGGCCGCGAAAATCCATACTTGCCGCGGTTGCGGTCGATCCAGCGCCACACGGCACGGTGATCGCCGTCGGCCGAGATGATGTCGATGGCGCGGCCGTGGCCATAGCCGCCGGTCGCGCGCGAGCCGCCGTGCAGCGAGTTGCCGGTGCGCGCCTTGAAGCCGGATGCGATGCCCTGGCGATAGTCGTCGCGGAACGCGCTCAGCATCGACCAGCGCAAGCCTTCGGCATCCATCGCCTTGCCGGCATGATAGAGCTGCTCGCGGAAGTCCGGATCCATGCCGCGGATCACATAGGCTGGCATGGAAACGCCGAAGCGCTTGGCGGCGGCCGGATCCTTCCAGGTGAAGTCACCGCTGCGGTCCTTCTTGACCGGCACGCGCTGATAGACCTCCCAGAGATAGTCATCGACCTCGGCCATCGGCGAGACCGCACGCTTCACGACGGGCGCAGACGGTTCGGCCGCTGGCGCGATCGCAGCGGTGACGACCGGACCTTCGTCCGACGCGGCAGCCAAGGTTCCGGGCTCTTCGCCCGCTTCGGGCGTCGCCGCGACCTCCGCCGGCGGAACGTCGATCACACCGACCGGCGCGACCATTGCTTCCCACTCGACCGCAGCCTGCTCGCCGAGCGCTTCGCGCAGCTCGCTGCCACCGCGATCCGGCGCGCCTTCGGCCAGCGTCACCAGGATCGATCCGCCCGCCGATGCGAGCCGATAGGACGGCGCTTCGCTGATCCAGCCACCGTCCTTCGGCGTCGGAAACGGGCTCGATTGCGCCAGGGGCAGCGCCACGAAAAACACCGACACGCCGCACAGCAATCCGGCAGTCAGAATCGCAAAGCTCGAGATTCGGTCAGACGGCGCCGCAGCGAGTGATCCTCGCATAGTCCCCCCAGTGTTCCCCAACACAAGCGGCGTTCAGTCTAGCGTCTCCGACCGTCCGCATTGAAGACGAATCGATCATTCAAATTGTCGGGGACACGACCGATTCGGCTTAAGGTTAGCCAGGGGTAAGCGTTCAGCGTTAACGGCGAGCGCCCGGTTATTCCGGCGGCGTCTTTTGGTCCGGCTCAGCCGTCTCACTCTGATTCTGTACGTTGAGACTGTCACGCACCTCAAACATGTCGGCCAGCGACTGCTCGCTTCGCCTGCTTAGAATGTCGCGCAGACGCCGCGCCGAGTCGGGAAAACTTTCCAGCATCTTGTGAAACAGCGAGCGCGGAATGCGCAGCACGCTCGACGGCTCGAGCGCGGTCGCGGTCATTGCCCGCTTGGTTTCGGTGATCATCGCGAGTTCGCCGAGCAATGTGAGCGGGCCGACCTTGATCGCTTCACCGAAGGCGGGATGGGCGGACAGCGAAAACGAGCCTTCCTGCACCACAAAAGCGCCGTCAGCGGTCTCACCGGCGCGAAACAGCGCCTCGCCGCTGTGGACGTAACGGTTCTCCGCACCGATCGCCAGAATTCGTAAAGCGTCGCGGCCCAGCAGATTGAGCGTCGGCACGCGTTCGAAGAACGCGATATCGTCCTCAATGGTCATCGATCGGGGTTAGGGCACCAGCTTGTAGCCGCCCGCTTCGGTCACCAGAATGGCCGGACTGGCGGCATCTCTCTCAACCTTCTGACGCAACCGATAGATATGCGTTTCGAGCGTGTGCGTGGTCACGCCGGAATTATAGCCCCAGACCTCCTGCAACAACGTCTCGCGCGACACCGGACGCTGGCCGGCGCGATAGAGGTAACGCAGGATCGCGGTTTCCTTTTCGGTCAGCCGAACCTTGTTGCCCTTGGAATTGAGCAGGAGCTTCGCGCTCGGGCGGAACGTGTAGGGACCGATCGCGAACACCGCGTCTTCGCTCGCCTCGTGCTGGCGCAGCTGCGCGCGGATGCGCGCCAGCAGCACGGCGAACCGGAACGGCTTGGCAACATAATCGTTGGCGCCGGATTCGAGCCCCAGGATGGTGTCGGAATCGGTGTTGTGGCCGGTCAGCATGATGATCGGCGCCTTGAAGCCGTTCTTGCGCAAGATGCGCACCGCCTCCCGGCCGTCAACGTCCGGCAGCCCGACATCCATGATCACCAGGTCGATCTGGCCGGCCTTCGCCGCCTGAACGCCCTTGGTGCCGTTCTCGACCGCTTCCGCTTCGAACTCCTCGTGCAGCGCAAGCTGCTCGACCAGCGCGTCGCGCAATTCGGCGTCGTCATCGACGATCAGGATCTTGCGAGTATTCGACATTCTCCAATAGCCTCTGGGACAGGCCTCGCCGCTTCGCGGCCTTGCGCGAAGTAGAACATTCGGGGCCAAAAGAGCAAGCGGGGTTTAACCTTGGCCAATGGTGTGCGGATTCGGGACAGCGGCCGGCCGCGGGGCGGGCCCTATGCGACGATCCGCGTGCGCACCCGGCCCGGCCGCCGAACCCTTGGCGTGCTGCTGGCCGGCCCGCAGGCGATCCCGGTCGTGCTCGGACGGACCGGCGTCCTGGCCAACAAGCGCGAGGGCGACGGCGGCACGCCGCGCGGCCGTTTCCGCCTGCGCCGGCTGTGGTGGCGGGCCGACCGGTTGCGGCGGCCGGCGACACTCCTGCCCGCATCGGCCATCACGCCGGACCTGGCCTGGTGCGAGGACCCCGCGGACCGGCGCTATAACCGCCCGTTTCGGCGGTCGGCCAATGAACCAGGGGACCGTCTGCGGCGCGACGACCGGCTGTACGATTTCATCATCGAGATCGACCACAATACCCGGCCGCGCATCGCCGGCCGCGGCAGCGCGGTGTTTCTTCATCTCGCCCGGCCGAGCCGCTCGCCGACCGCGGGCTGCGTCGCGATGGACGCCGGCGCCATGCTGCGCCTGCTGGCGCGGCTCGGGCCAAGGACGCGAATCGATATTCGATAGCGCAGGCCAGACTCACTCGGCCGGCTGCAGCCGGTGGCCGAAGATCGCGGTGCCGACCCGAACGTGAGTCGCGCCGAACGCGATCGCGGTGGCGAAGTCGGCGCTCATACCCATCGACAGCAGCTCCAGTCCGTTCCGTTTCGCTATCTTCGCGGTCAGCGCGAAATGCGGCGCCGGCGGTTCGTCGGCCGGCGGGATGCACATCAAACCGGAAATCTCCAACCCATAGGTTTCGCGGCACGACCTGAGGAAATCATCGGCGTCTTCCGGCAGCACGCCGGCTTTCTGCGGCTCGGCGCCGGTGTTGATCTCGACGAACAGCGACGGGCGGCGCGCCTGCCGTTCGATCTCCTCCGCCAGCGCCTTCGCCAAGCTCGGCCGGTCGAGCGAATGAATCGCGTCGAACAGCGCCACCGCGTCGCGCGCCTTGTTCGATTGCAGCGAGCCGACGAGATGCAGTTCGATCCCGGGATGACGCGCCGTGAGTGCTGGCCACTTGGCTTTCGCTTCCTGCACGCGGTTCTCGCCGAAGATACGCTGCCCGCACGCGATCACCGGCTCGATGGCATCGGCGTCGAACGTCTTCGAGATCGCCACCAGCGTGACCGATGCCGGAGCGCGGCCGGCATCCGCGCAGGCCTTGGCGATGGCGTCGCGCACCGCGGCCAACCGTTCTGACGCTTCGTCCACCTGATACATCCGGCCACCGCCGCTCACGTCAACCGGCCGCCTCGTTCGCGCGGACGCGCGAGGAGCCGCCATCGAGAATCTGCCGCACCTTACGGGTAAGCGCGTCGGCCGTGAATGGCTTGGAGAGCAAATCGACGTCGGAATCGAGCCGGCCCTGGTGGATGATGGCGTTACGCGTATAGCCGGTCGCATACAACACCTTCATAGCCGGCCGCCGGCGCCGCACCTCGTCGGCGAGCTGCCGCCCGTTCATGCCACCGGGCAGCACCACGTCGGTGAACAGCAGGTCGACCGAAGGCTCGCCATCGAGCAGCCGCAGCGCGGTCTCGCCGTCGGGCGCGGGCAACACGCGATAGCCGCGATCCCTCAGCGCCTCGCAGGCGAACCGGTTGACCTGCTCGTCGTCTTCGACCAGCAGGATCATTTCATGCTGCAGGCTGCGCGGTGCATCATCGCTGCGCACGGCTTCCGCCGGCCAGTCCGGCACCGCGCCAGCATCGGTCAAGCGCGGGAAGTAGAGCTTTACACTCGTCCCCTCGCCCGCCTCGCTGTAAATGCGGAAGTGCCCCCCGGATTGTTTGACAAAGCCGTAGACCATGCTCAATCCGAGCCCCGAACCGGCGCCGGTCGGCTTGGTTGTGAAGAACGGCTCGATCGCCCGCTCGATCACGTCCTTGCTCATGCCGGTGCCGGTGTCGCTAACGGCGATCATGGCGTATTGACCCGGCGCGAAGTCGCCGCCCGCCTCGGCGGCATAGACCTCGTCGAGCGAGGCGTTGGCGGTCTCGATCGTCAGCCGGCCACCGTCCGGCATCGCGTCGCGTGAATTGACCGCAAGATTGAGAATCGCGTTTTCGAGCTGGTTGGGATCCACCGCGGTCTTCCACATGCCGCCGGCCAGCACGGTCTCGACCTTCACGGTCTCGCCGAGCGTCTGCCGGAGCAATTCCGACATGCCCTGCACCAGCCGGTTGACGTCGACCGACTTCACTTCGAGCGGATGCTGCCGGGAGAATGCCAGCAAGCGGCCGACCAGCGACGCTGCGCGTTCGGAGGCGCGGCGCGCCGCGCTGAGCGAGCGCACGATGCGGTCGTCGGCTTCGGTTTCGCCCTTCAGCCGGCGCAGCGCGAGATCGATATTGCCGAGAATCGCGGTGAGCAGGTTGTTGAAATCATGTGCGATGCCGCCGGTCAGGCGGCCGACCGCTTCCATCTTCTGCGCCTGGCGCAACGCCTGCTCGGTGATCTCGCGGCGCTCCGTCTCCTGGCGCAACTGCTGGTGTGCGGCCACCTCGCGGCGGGTCCGGCGCAGCGCCACGACGCCAAGCCCGAACATCGCCAGCGTTGCCGGGATGCCGAAAATCAAATGCCTGGACAGATCGTCGAGCCACATCCCGGTGATCGCGGCCTTGTCGATGCCGGTCACCACATAGACGCCATGGCGCGGTACCTTGCGGTAGACGTAGAGCCGCTCGGCCCCGTCTAAGGGCGACGCCACCACGTCGAAGCTCCCCCGTTCCGGCGAATGCCGCTTCGCCTGCATGAACGCCCCATCCGCCGGCAACCGCGCGACCTCGCTCGAGACTTCCGGATAGCGCGCCAGGATCGCGCCATCGTCACGGACCAGCGCCGCGATGGCGGGCGGCGGCAGCCGGGAATAGTAATCGGTAAAGTAGTCCGGCGAGATGGAGATCGTCGTCACACCGGCGAACTCGCCATTTGGAGCGCCCCGCCGGCGGCTGAGTGTGAAGAACCGCGGCTGCCCCTGAGCGTTGGTGGCGCGGGCGCGAACGACTTCGCCGATGAAGGCGCCTTTCACCAGGTTTTCGCGGTGCACTCGAAAATATTCCCGATCGGCCAAATTGAGCGGCGGCATCGGAAACACCGTACCGGCGACCACGGGGCGGCCTTCGCGGTCGATGATCCAGACATCCGCGAGCTGGGGCAACGTATCGGTCACGCCTTTGAGGCGGGCATGGAAGATGGACTCGGCGGCGCGGATGTCCCGGTCGCTGACGTCGCTCAGCATTTCGTCCAGATAGCGCGCCGTCAGTTCGATGGTCTCGAACACCTTGAGAGCGTGCTCATGCACGCTGTTGAGCGTGCGCTCCAGACGGTCGCGAGCGTCCGCCATGTGGCCGCGATAGGAGATGATCGCCGCAACCCCGAATCCGATCAACGGCAGAACGATCGTGGCCGCCAACAGCCACCGCAGCGGCCACTCGGCCCGTCCCGCAGGCGGCGATCGAGTGGCGCCCGCGACCGCCGCAAGAAATCGGGGGAGTTGCATAGATCTCAACGTGGTGGATACCGGCTGTCTCGACCCTAAGGGCTAGATTGAGCGAACTCAAATCAAAGTCGGCGAGGGCCCCCTCGTAACGACGATCCTCGACGTGAAAAGTTCCGTCGGTCGGCCTTGATGGGAGACGGCCCTGCCGGCGAAGCGCTGCAACATCCAGCACCGTTTGACGGACCAAGGCGGATGTCTATCACAAGTGCCGCATGATCGCCGATCACAATGCCGACGTGGGGCACTCCGGGAACGCTGGGTGCCCTATCACCGCACCATTAGCAAGGACCACGAAGTTCCATCCCTCAACGGGAGAGCGGCATTACTTCGCTCGTCGCGCAATCCACAAAAGCGTGAAAGAAGGAAATGGGATGGCACGATTGTGGAGGCGCGAGCGGAGAGAGCGACGTTACTCGATCGGATCAATTTCTAACCGTAGATCGACCGGACCCGGCCGCGAAGCTGCGGCGAGTCGGCCGCATAGCGGTAGGCGCGAAACACCTCATTCGAGGGATCGCCGAAACGGTCGGGCCCCATGAACGGACTGACGTACTCCCAGACGATGTCGCCTTCCGGCGTCACCTCGAACAACCGGCCCCATTGGCCTTCGCAGATCAGCGTGTTGCCGCTGCCGAGCCGCTGCGCGCCGCTGATGTGCGGGCTGAAGAACGTGTAGGTCGGCTTGCCGCGATATTCCCACACGGCCCTATTGGTGCGCGGATCGAGTTCGATCACGCGCGAGAACGGATTGGTCGTGATGTTGGTGCCGTTGGCGAACAGCGTGACGTTGCCGTTGGCGAGCGGCTCGCAGTCGTGCTGCATGCCGAAGCTGTCGTCGCGATGCTCCCACTTGAGCTTGCGGGTCTGTCGATCAATGAGCGCGATCATGTTGAGGCGGCGGAAACTGATGTAGATGTCGCCGTTGGGCAGCGGCGAGATGGCGTTGGCGTGGGCGAACTCGTCACGGTGCTGGCTCAGGCTGAGCGTGTACTTCTCCACCTCCATGTCGCGGCAGGCGTGCCATTCCCAGACCACCTTGCCGTCGGGCGTGACCTCGTGGATGTAGTCGCCGTACATGCAGCCGTCGGCATGCAGCGTTCCGGGCAGCCCGCCCGGCACGCGCTTCTCGATTTCGGGCGGAACGACCTCCCAGCCGAGGAAGATGGTGTTGCCGTTGGGCAGGCGGCGGAAGTCGTGGTGCTGCCCAAGCTGACGATACTCCCACACGACTTTGCCGTCCCAGTCGTACTCGCGAATGAGACCGCCGCGACCGCCCATATGCTGCGGACCTTCGGGAAGGCGTCCGGCCCAGAGCAGGTTGCCGTTGTCGAGAAGATACGCGTAGGGACCGCTCACCAGCGGGTGCTCCCACTGGTGCACGATGTCGCCACGCAAGCCGATCAGATACGTCGTCTTGCCGTGAATCGGCGTGAAGAGCGTGTAGCCCGGCGTCGCGCGGTGTGCATCGCACACCAGAAGTCCGAAATCGCGGTGACGCATTCTGTTCCCCCTGCGGTCCGAGACCGCCGTTCTTTTGTCTTTCCTCGCGCGAGGGGCGAGGCCCTCGCGGCGAAATGGCCACGTTGACTCTGCAAGAGGGAGTGCGATTGTCAATCGTGCCGCAAACACGCGAGGCCGTTTTGAGACGTTCGGTGCAATGGACGCCGAACCCAGAACGCCGGCGCCGACGTCAACCGGGAGGACATGGTGCGCGCAATCCATCGACGACATTCAGTTTGGTCAATCGTACTGCTGATCCTCAGTCTCGGTCCGGCACATGCCGAGGACGCGGCCTCGTATCCGTCGCGGCCGATCCGGGTGATCGTGCCGGTGGGGCCGGGCGCGGGTCTCGACAATGCGGCACGCATCTCCGCGGAGGCGGTCGAGAAGCACCTCGGCCAGCGCCTCGTGCTCGAGAATAAGCCCGGTGCCGGCCAGCGCATCGCCACCGCGCTGGCGGCGAAGGCGGCGCCCGACGGCTACACCCTGCTCTTCACCACGCCGACGCCAATCGCGGTTGCCCCGCTGTTCTTCCCGAAGCTGGATTACGACCCGGTCCGCGATTTCGCGCCGGTGGCGCTCGCGGTCTATCAGCCGGTGATGCTGATCGTGCGGCCGGGACTGGGCGTGAATACGGTCGCGGATTTTGTGGCGCAGGCCAAGAGCAATCCGGCAAGATTTCCTTTGGCGTGCAGGGGCTCGGCGGCGAGATGCATCTGTTGCTCGAACTGATGAAGAAACAGGCCGACATCAAGGTCAACGTGATCCCCTACAACGCCGCCGCGCAGGCGATCGTCGACCTGCTCGCCGGCCGGCTCGACGCTATGTTCCTGGTGATCCCGCCGATCAAGGGCCATGTCGAGAGCGGCCGCCTGCAGGCGCTGGCGACGCTGAACGCCAAGCGGGTGGCGAGTTTCCCGAACGTGCCGACCATGACGGAGGCCGGGCTGCCGGCGGTAACGGCCGCGATCTGGTTCGGCTACCTCGCGCCCGCGCAGACGCCGAAACCGCTGATCGACAAGCTCGCCGCGGCGTTCGGCAAGCTTCAATCGGACGCCGCGCTGGACAAGCGCCTCGCCCAGCAAGGCGCCGAACTGACCATCATCGGGCCCGTGGAATTCGGCCGGATCATCGCGGACGACCGCAGCCGGTACGGCAAGATTTTCTCCGACAGCAAGCTCGCGACGCTCAACTGAAGTTTCGCTTCAGCGAGATTATACTCTTTCCGTTCACGCCCGCCGGCGTTACTTCGCGTCGTGAAAGATGATGCCAAGCGTGTGGCGGCGGCCGTCGCGCAGGCGGCTGACGCCGTGGCGCATGTTGACGCGGTAGACGCCGCGCGTGCCCTGCACCGGCCGATGATGCACCGGGAAGATCACCGTCTCGCCCTGCCGGAGCGGCACCACTTCGGCGCGCGACTGCATGCGCGGACGCTGCTCAGTGAGCACGAACTCGCCGCCGGTGAAATCCTTGTCCGGGCACGACAGCAGCACGGTCGCCTGCAGCGGAAACACGTGCTCGCCGTAGAGGTCCTGGTGCAGGCAGTTGTAGTCGCCCTCACCGTATTGGAGCAGGAGCGGCGTCGGCCGGGTCTGCCCGGCGGCATGGCAGCGCGCGAGATAGTCGGCGTGCACGGCCGGATAGCGCGTCGCGATGCCGAGCGCCGCGTTCCAGCGGTTGGCAATGGCGGCGAGCGGTGGATAGAGCGCGTCGCGCAACGCGGCGACGAACTCCGGCAACGGATAGGCGAAATACTTGTATTCGCCGCGCCCAAAGCCGTGCCGCGCCATGATCACCCGGCTGCGGAACGGCGCATCGAGCGGGTAGAGCCCGGCCAGCGCGGCGCAAGCATCCGCCGGCAGCAGCGGACCGGTGGTGGCGCAGCCTTGAGCGTCGAGCGCAATCTCGATTGCCGGCCAATCGAGCGCGCGGGCGCGCTCGGCAACAGCGTCCGACGATGGTACGCGGCGCGTGAGATGCGGCTTCGGCACGGACGTCTGCTCCGATCAGGTACGGAGCCGTGATGGCAGAGCGCCGGCCGCACGGCCACCCGAATTCCGCGAGCGCGGCCGGGCGGCGCCTTCAGTAGGACGCCGGCACGTACATTTCCGGCGGGATCGGGCCGCGGTGATAGTCCGGGTTGCGCACCCGCGGCGGCAGCACCACCGGCCGGTGCTCGACCTCGTGATACGGCACCTGGCTCAACAGGTGGCTGATGCAGTTCAGCCTCGCGCGCTTCTTGTCGACCGCCTCGACGATCCACCAGCGCGATTCGGGGATGTGGGTGCGCTCCAGCATTTCTTCCTTGGCCTTGGTGTACTGCTCCCAGCGGGCGCGCGACTCGACGTCCATCGGGCTCAGCTTCCACTGCTTCAGCGGATCGTGGATGCGCATCGTGAAGCGGAACTGCTGCTCGTCGTCGGTGATCGAGAACCAGTACTTCAGCAGGATGGTGCCGGAGCGGATCAGCATGCGCTCGAATTCCGGCACCGAGCGGAAGAACTCCTCGCGCTCGTCCTCGGTGCAGAAGCCCATCACCCGCTCGACCCCGGCGCGGTTGTACCAGCTGCGGTCGAACAGCACGATCTCGCCGCCGGCCGGCAAATGCGCGACGTAGCGCTGGAAATACCATTGCGTGCGCTCGCGCTCGTTCGGCGCCGGCAGCGCCGCGACCCGGCAGACCCGTGGATTGAGGCGCTGGGTGATGCGCTTGATCACGCCGCCCTTGCCGGCGGCGTCGCGGCCCTCGAACAGCACGACGATCTTGGCCTTGTTGTGCTGCACCCAGTCCTGCAGCTTGACCAGTTCGCCCTGCAGCCGGAACAGCTCCTTGAAGTAGAGCCGCCGGTCGATGGTGTCCCGCTCGGGCTGCTCGCCCGCATCGTCCAGCAATGCGTCGAGCCGGTCGTCATCGAGCTCCAGTTCGAGTTCCTCGTCGAAGCTGTCGGCCATCTCGGCCTCGACGCGCGTTTTGGTTGCCGCGCCGGTGAGGAAATTGCGCTTGTCCATCGAGCCGCCTCCATCGGTATGCAGCCGGCAACGCTGCCACAACCGCCTTGACATCAATATGACAGCGGGGCGGCGCGTTCCAGCGGCGCATCGGCGCGCAGGGGCTCGCGGTGAATTTGGCTTGCGCGCCGCTACGCCGGCACGCCCTGGTGCGAATCGAGGCCGATGCCTTCCTTGAGGTGGCCGAACAGCGCCACGAGCTTCGCCCGGTCCGATTCCGGCAGCGGCGGCTTCATGAGCGACGCCACGTTGGCGCGCAGATGCGCGGCGTCGCCGGTGCCGAACAGCGTCACGTCCACGCCCGGCTCGTGGCGGGCAAACCGGTAGGCCGCCTCGATCATGCTCGCGGCGCCGCCCTCGTGCACCAGAAAGCCGAGCGGGTCATTCGTCTCGCCCAGCCATGGCTCCACCAGCCCCTTGTCGGCCAGCGCCTTCATCTCGCGTGCTACCCGCGGCGGGTCGGCGAAGATCGAGCGCACCGCGAACATCAACAGCGTGCCGATGCCCTTACGCTGCGTCTCGGGGAACACATTCACCCGCGCGCCCTGGTGCAGCATGTGGAAGCCCACCATGAACACCTCCCAGACGTCGTCGCGCACCGCGCGCTTGAGCGTCTCGTTGGTGAAATCGACGATCGGGTTCTCGGTGAGGCCGATGTGCCGGATCTTGCCCTTGCGCTGCTGTTCGATCAGCGCGGGCGCCAGCACGTTGAGCGCGTGATCGTATTGCCGCGGCTCGACGCCGTGCAGGTTGAACACGTCGACGTAGTCGGTGCCCATGAGCCGCAGCGAATTGTCGAGGCTCTCGACCACGCGCGCCGGCGTGAACCACTCGCCGCCGCGGAACACGCCGGCCTTGGTGGCGATGACGACCTGGTCACGCGGCAGCGCCTTGAGCGCGAGGCCGACGACGCCTTCGGTGCCGTAGGCAGGCGCGGTGTCGATGAAGTTGATGCCGAGCCCGACCGCCTCGTGGATGAGGCGCGCCGCTTCTGCCTCGCTCTTGCCGGTCATCAGGCCGAGCCGGCTGAAGCCGCCGGTCCCGAGCCCGCCGACGCTGACGCGGAGGCCGGTTCGGCCAAGGGTGGTGTATTGCATGTGCGATTGCCTTCGGGGGAGTTGCAGCCGGTATCAGTCTAGCGGAAGCGTTCGCATCATCGCGTGCGTCGCCACGCACAATCCAGAATTTTACGCAGCATCTCCGAATAGCTGATCCCCGCGATCTCCGCCATGACGGCGAGCTTGCTGTCGCTGCACCAGCTGGCGTTGGGATTGACCTCGAGCAGCTTGATGATGCCGTTCGCATCGGTCCGGAAATCGAAACGCGCATAGTCGCGACAGCCCAGCGCACCGAACAGCGCGACGGATGCGTCTTGCATCGCGCGCAGCTGTTGGTCCTGCACGTTCGCCTCCTGCAGCCGGATGTTCGTCCAGAACGACGGATCCCATTTGGAGGCGTAGCATTGAATCGGCGGTCCACCCGGCAGCCCCGCATAATCGACCTCGATGGCCGGCAGCAGTTCCAGCCCGGTGTCGACGTTGCCGATGATGCCGAGCGAATATTCCGTGCCCGGCAGAAACTCCTGGACAAGACTAGGCCCGGCGTTCAGCTCGTCGAGCCATTGCAGCGCGTCCCGAAGCTGCGCGTCGGTCACGACCACCGACTGCGCACGAATCCCGTAGCTGCCATCGGCCCGCGCCGGCTTCACGAACAACGGAAAGGGCGGCTTCGCCGCATGGAGCGTTCCGAGCGGCGCGCGCTCCGGCAGGCAGACTTCGTCGGGCACCGCAATGTTCATCGACAGCGCCAGCGCCCGCACCAGCGATTTGTCGTAGCAGGCCGCCAGGCACGCCGGCGGCGCGCCGGTGTAACCGATCTCCAGCATCTCCAGCAGCGCCGGAACATGGAGCTCCATCGCCGGATCGTTGCCGAACCCCTCGTCGCACAGGTTGAACACCAGCGCCGGACGGTCGGACCTGAGCCGGTCGATCAGCCCCTCGTGGCTCTCGACGTAATAGAACGAATAGCCGTCGATCGACGCGAGCGCCGCGCGCAGCCGCGCGACGGCATCCATATCCTCAAAATTGAACCGCCCGCCGTTCTTGACCTTGTCGGGCAGCCCCGGATCGCCGAGCAGCACCATGACGACCGGCTTCGCCGCCGCCGCCCCGCCGTCGCGCCCGGATATTTCCGCGCGCGGCGACGCCGTCAGCAGCAGGCGGTTCTGCATCTGCCCGGGGTCGCGGCCGTCTTGCCCGTCGAGCCGCAGGTTCGAATGAAATTCGACAGGGCCGAAACCGGCCTCGCGCAGCAACGCGCAGATGCGGTCCCGCGTGTAGAGCCGCTGGCCGTAGTATTGATCGGCGACGATGCCGTCGCGGCCGTGCAGGATGATCTCGCGCGTGACCACGCGGTCACCGTCCGCGGTGATCTCGCGCTCCCGGCAGGCCAGGTGCTGCGCGTCGATCCATTCGAAGCTGCGCGGCACGAGACGCGACCGCAGCCAGCCGCCATCAACAATGTCCAACGTGAGCGTCCCGCCCGGCGCGAGCGCGCGCCGGATCGCGTCGAGCAGCGCGCGGTCGTCGGCGACATGCTCGAAGTAGCCGAACGAGTTGCCCATCATATAGATGCGGTCGAACGGCGGCTGCTCCCGCACGCAGGCGCGCGCATCGCCTTCGAGAAGGGCGAGCTTGAGGCCGAGAGCGTCGGCCCGTTCGCGGGCGATCCCGAGCAGCCAGGCCGACTGATCCGCGCCGCAGACCAGCGCGAAACCGCGTTGCGCCAGTTCGAGCGCGTGACGGCCCTGGCCGCAGCACAGGTCCAGAATCCGGTGATGCGGCGCAAGCCGCGCCGCCGCGATCAGCACATCGACCTCGGACCTGGTGATGGCGGCGTTCTCGACCACGTCGCCGTCGGTCATCAGGTAGAGCGAGCCGGCGCCGAACACCGTGCGCCACCACTCGGCCGGCACCCGGCGCGCGAGGGCGCTCTCGCTGTCCGCTCTTAGTCCCTGATCCGACATCGGCGCCGCCGCCCCCTGCAGGCCCGCCGTCCGGGCGGCCTGCTTTCGCGCGGCAATTTCTGCATTGGGGCGTGGGCGGGTCAATTGGCAGGCCGTGTGCGATTGCCTTTGCGAACAGGCTTGTAGCCCGCATGGAGCACAGCGGAATGCGGGGCGGGCACGAAAATCCCCAAAGCGATGCTCGATTCGGCGGCCGCCGAACACCATGTTATACTGACCTAGAAAATGGATTTGTCATGCGCCGAAGCGAAGTCCTCTCCGCACTGAAGCAAGCCGAGCCGGCTCTGCGGGCGCGCGGCGTGGCGGGGCTTTACATCTTTGGCTCGATCGCTCGCGACGAGGCGCGACCGGACTCCGACGTGGACGTGTTCATCGACAAGGACACGTCCCGCAAATTTGGTTTCGACGAATTCATGGATGTGTATTTCCTGCTGCAGGAGCGCCTCGGTGGCCACGTGGACTATGGGACCCGCGAAGGATTGCACCCGGTGTTGCGACCTTCCATTGAGCGGGAAGCCATCCGGGTCTTTTGATGCCGCGCTCAACGCGAGTCTGGCTCATCGACATCCGGACCGAAATCGCCGGCATTCGCGACCTAACCAAATCCGCGACCCAAGCCGAGTTCGCCGCCAGTTGGGCGATGCGCCGCGCGGCCGAACACGCGCTCCTGATCATTTCGGAAGCGGCGAAGAATCTGCCGGAGGAGATAAAGGCGCAGCGACCAGAGATCGCCTGGAACAAGATTCACGGCCTCGGCAACATGCTCCGCCACGAGTACAGGCACATCGATTCCGAAATTCTTTGGTCGATCATTGTCGATTACCTGGATTCGCTGGACACGGCGGCTGCGGCCTTGCTCGACGGACTGGAGAAGGCTTAAGAATCGCAATCATGGCAAACACAGCATCCAAACGGATCGTCGTGTGCGTTGATGACGAACGCTATCTAGCATCACTGGAGGAGCGCAAGATTTATGCTGCCGCGGGCGCGGCGTTTTGCCAAATCACTGCTCCCCGATTAAGCGGTCGTGCTCAGCGAGTAGGAACGAGATGTAGCTGCGTATCAGATTGCAAAAAAGGCGCGCCTCGTTAGGCAGCATCGTAATGTCGGCCTTCAACGTAGAACCATGTCTGACGCCCCCGCCCGTCGGCGATGATAAGTAGCCGTGCAATGTCGTCGTCCAGGTTAGAGCGTGCTCCAACGTCTTTCCTTTGTGATGGCGCCGTAGGTCATCTGCAATCTTGTTAAAGTATTTTCCTTGCACGGTACTTTCACCGATTTTGAGCCCTTGGAATGCTGTCGAAACGGTTTCCAGCAGCCATAGAATTTCCTGCACCGCTTGGCGATGGTGGCCAAGTGCCAGGAAATCTTCGGATTGCTTAAGCGACCGTTGAATTATCTCCTGTGCTTGTTCATCCAACGACGGGACGCGATCGGCAACGACGATCGGAGCCTGCGGATTGCGTGACACCAAGACCGGAGGCTGCAGCTCATAACCTGTATTGTGCTTCGCCAATATGAGATTGATCGAGGGCGGATCAGGTATCACGAACTGCGGATGCGCTCGCTGAAGTGACTCGCCTGCGTCGAAAAGAGCCTCGATGAAGAGGGGCGCGTTCTCGGCCGCGCTATCCATGTAGTCACTTAAGTCGCTCTCGGCCCATCCAAGGCTGGTGCTTCGGTAAGAGGTTCGGCCACCGGCGTCAGCAAAATATGTCTTGTAGTGCTCGACAACATGTTGCCGCTGCGGATGTTGTGCAGCAACTCTCTTGATTAGAACAAGAAACTCCTCTTTAACCCCTGGATCTATCGCACCCGGAGAGTTGAAGCGCCAGGAGGGATTAAAATTCAGCATGTCAAATTTCGCTGCTCACGCCTCCACATACTCCGCGATGCTGGTCGGCTGCGGCACCTGCTGGCCGTCCTCGCGCAAGCCCTCGATATGAAAGCGGATGGCGTCGCGGATTTCGCGTTCGACCTCTTTGACCGTGTCACCGGTCGCGACGCAGCCCGGCAGGTCCGGCACATAGGCCGAATAGTTGCTTTCCGACCTCTCGATGACGACCGCAAAGCGCATCAGCGTTCCTCCTTCGGGCCCGCCTAACTCTAGTTATTGTTAGCGTTCGGGCTCACCAATCAACCCTTCGCGCTCCAATACGCGCCGCACCTCTTCGAATGCAGCAGCGATCTTGCCCTTCGGAAACCGAATTTGCCCCAAGCCTTGGATGTTGCTGAATTCTTTGCAACCTTCTTCCAGGAGCACGATGGCCTTGGTGAAGCCCAGTCGACCTTGGAAGAGGCCCGCCTCATGCACGACATTCATGCGCGCTTGCATGTCGCCATCGGCCATTTCGTCCTCGGCAGTCAATACAAGGAGCGCAATAGCTGCGGAGTCCAGCATTTCAGAGAGTCGTGCGATGTTGGTCACGCCAGCGACGGGTACTCGATTGAACTCATCCCAAGGCAAGCCAAGCCGATCCTGAACGAAATCCTTAAGTTCGCGCCATGAATTGGAACGTCCATGGCCAATGAAGACATTCGTTCCGATGCGAGCTGCCACGCTCTTCTTGCGGCTCTTGCGCTCTAAGTGAGACGCAGCTTTGGTGCAAATGTCGGCTGCGGCCTTGCAGATACCGAACGAGTGCTGGATAGACGCAACGTCGGCCAGGACGCCGATATGCGGCGGCACCTTATTCCCTTGTCCAAGCGCGAGCGTGTCTCGGGTCATAATTTGACCCTTCGGGGACCAGTGATTCGCAACGTCAAAAGCCGACATCGGTTCGAGCTTTTCGAGCTCGTCCTTCAGCCTTGCGAGAAAGGCGTCCGGTTGATCCGCAATCTCGGTCTCAAGAACCGAAACGGCTTCGGACTTTGCTTCATCAAATACTACATCTGCGGCTCCGGCCGCTTTTCGAGCCGGTCCAATGTCCGGATCGTTGGCGATGGCATAAATCACCTTCTTGACTTCTTCTGGATCGAATTCCTCCCAATGACCGCGCGAGCCGAGACTCGTAAGACTCAAGTCTTGCAGTCCCCACTCTTGGCTGAAGTTCGCCCCTGGAGGCGGCGGAACCAGCCCTTCGTAGTACACACGCGAGTGGTAGCCGAGCCAGGAGCCGGAAAACGACCGCTTGACTTGATCGGCAGCATCCCCGACTGCCCGCAAGGGCAATGCAATAGCGTCATCATCACCTGCGACCCCAGCGGCTCTTAACCTTTTTGCGAGGACATCGAGTTCTTCAAATGGAGTCATGGGGGAATGTCCCTAGAAGGCGTCCCTTGTGAGACTGCGCGCAATCACACCGAATTTAATTGGAGCAAAGCATCACAAGCGCGATTCGGCCATCAAGCCCCCTCGTAAAATGGGGTTTAGGCCCTTCCCCATTCCGCCATCCCTCACTAAAACACCCACCAAATGACCGCAGAATCGAAGAAATCCGACCGCTACAACGCCCGTGAAGCCGAGCCGCGCTGGCAGCGCGTGTGGGACGAGCGCGGCATCTTCGCCACCCCGCGCGACGCGCTGAGCGCGCCCGCCTCCGGCAACGGCTCTGCCGCGGGCCAGTCCGCCCGCCCAAAATACTACGTCCTGGAGATGTTCCCGTATCCGTCCGGCCGTATCCACATGGGCCACGTGCGCAACTACACCATGGGCGACGTGGTGGCGCGGGTGAAGCGCGCCAAGGGCTTCGCGGTGCTGCATCCGATGGGCTGGGACGCCTTCGGCATGCCGGCCGAGAACGCCGCCATGGAGCGCAAGGTGCATCCGCGCGCCTGGACCTACCAGAACATCGCGCAGATGAAGGCGCAGCTCAAATCCATGGGGCTGTCGCTCGACTGGGCGCGCGAGATCGCGACCTGCGACCCGGCCTACTACCGCCACCAGCAGGCGATGTTTTTGGACTTCCTCAAGGGCGGCCTGGTCGAGCGCAAGCTCGGCAAGGTGAACTGGGACCCGGTCGACCGCACCGTGCTGGCGAACGAGCAGGTGATCGACGGCCGCGGCTGGCGCTCGGGCGCGCTGGTCGAACAACGCGAAATGCCGCAGTGGTACTTCCGCATCACGAAGTATTCCGACGACCTCTTGGCCGCGCTCGACACGCTGGAGCGCTGGCCCGAAAAAGTCCGCGTGATGCAGAAGAACTGGATCGGCCGCAGCGAGGGCCTGCTGATCCGCTTCGCGCTCGACCCCAACACCACGCCCGCCGGCGAGCGCGAGCTCGAGGTGTTCACCACCCGGCCCGACACGCTGTTCGGCGCCAAGTTCATGGCGCTCGCGCCCGACCATCCGCTGGCGACCGCGGCGGCGGCGAAGAACCCGAAGCTCGCGGAGTTCATCGCCGAGTGCAAACGCCACGGCACCGCGGCCGAGATCATCGAGACCGCCGAGAAGCAGGGTTTTGATACCGGCATCCGGGCGGTGCACCCGTTCGATCCAAGCTGGACGCTGCCGGTCTACGTGGCGAACTTCATCCTGATGGACTACGGCACCGGCGCGATCTTCGGCTGCCCGGCGCACGACCAGCGCGACCTCGACTTCGTCAACAAGTACGGGTTGGGCAACACTCCGGTGGTCTGCCCGCCGGGGCAGGATCCCAAAACCTTCGTCATCACCGACACCGCCTATGACGGCGAGGGCCGGATGATCAACTCGCGCTTCCTCGACGGCAGAACAATTCCGGAAGCCAAGGAAGAGGTGGCGAAGAGGCTCGAAGACGAGCGCAGAGACGGCGCAAGTGTGGCGAAGAGGCAGGTGAACTACCGCCTGCGCGACTGGGGCATCTCGCGGCAGCGGTACTGGGGCTGCCCGATCCCGGTGATCCACTGCGAGGACTGCGGGATTGTGCCGGTTCCGGCGGCCGAATTGCCGGTGAAGCTGCCGGACGACGTCGATTTCAGCCGGCCCGGCAATCCGCTCGACCGCCATCCGACCTGGAAGCACGTGAACTGCCCGACCTGCGGGAAGCCGGCGGTCCGCGAGACCGACACGATGGACACCTTCGTTGATTCGTCGTGGTATTTTGCCCGCTTCACCGATCCGTGGATCGAGACCGCGCCGACCGACCGGGCGATCGTCGACGCCTGGCTGCCGGTCGACCAGTACATCGGCGGCATCGAGCACGCGATCCTGCACTTGCTCTACTCGCGCTTCTTCACCCGGGCGATGAAGGCCACCGGCCATGCCGGGCTGGACGAGCCGTTCGCCGGCCTGTTCACGCAAGGGATGGTGGTGCACGAGACCTACCGCACCACGGATGGCGACTGGGTCGCACCAAATGAAGTTGAGATAAGGGAGAATGATGGGAGCCGGATCGCCAATACGACCTTTCAGGTGACATCGACAGCAGTGCCGCCAGAACAAACTATTCGAGCCGCTGACGGCACGTTGCGATACAAAGTAGACATCGGCCCGATCGAGAAGATGTCGAAGTCGAAGAAGAACACCGTCGACCCG